>ONWJ01000236.1 GCA_900321535.1 uncultured Erysipelotrichaceae bacterium | reverse complement strand
TGAGGGAATTCTCCTTCATCTGCTGCTCGCCAAGCTGGTCTAAGATCTCGGTGCCGCTGGCGGCGTAATTGCCGATGCATTTATGGCCGGTTTTCTCTTCTAATTCCTTGATGAGGGCTTCTGGGAAGCCGGTGTCGGTGAAGGTTTTGAAGGGCTTGGTGGTATTGATGCCCATCATCTCCCAGTGACCGGTCATCGTGTCTTTGCCGTTGCTGGTCTCTCTGCAACGAAGGCAATAGGCATTTGGATGGCTTTCAACGGGTTTGACGCCCATGATGTCATCGAGCTGACCGATGCCCATGGCTTCCATGTTGGGGACATGTAGTCCTCCGACCGAAGCGGCCGCGTGGGCCCAGGTGTTGGATCCAACATCGCCGAATTTATCGGCGTCAGGCTCTTCCCCTACGCCCGCGCTATCGGCGACGATGAGGAAGATGCGTTTGAATTTCTTATAGGGAAGTTCCATGCTAAAACTCCTTGGATATTTATCTGCAAAGCTTTTGCCTTGCCGAGTAGTATACTGGATTTCCTTTTCCTATGGAAACATAATGATAAGGAAGATTAACAAAGATCATAGAAACATCGCGCAGTAGATCGGAAGCGTGGTCTTATCCTCTTCAAAACGCGCGTTTTTGATTCCCAAGACATAGCGCTTGATTTTCATATTCAAAATCTATCGATGAATAGCCGTTTTATAAACATTGAATTACACAAAATGAAAAGTAATTTCGCCTAAAAATGACAGAAAATAGAAAGTATTTTTGGCTAAAAATGACAGAAAAAGAAAAGTAATTTCCTTCTAAAATGACACAAAATGAAAAGTAAAAGGTTATTTTCTCCCGAAATGGGTCTCGTAAGCGTCGCGGATTCTGCGGTCGCTTAGATGGGTGTAAATCTGGGTCGTGGACAAATGGGCATGACCAAGCATTTCCGCGACGATGCGCAGATCCGCCCCATTGGAAAGAAGATGGGTCGCGAAGCAATGACGCAAGGTATGCGGGGAGATTTTCTTATCGATTCCCGCCTGCTCGGCGTATTTTTGCACCTCGTTATAGAAGAAGATACGGGAAATCGGGGTGCCAAGGCGATTTAAGAAGACAAAGGGCTTATCGCGTCCTTTGTTTTCTTTCCTAGCCCCATCGATATAGGCTTTGAGGTATTCCAAGGCGTAATCTCCAATTGGAACGGACCTTTGTTTCCCGCCTTTGCCACGTTTAATCACGATCAAATGGTTTTCGAATTTGATGTCTTTGAGTTTCAAGGCGCATAGCTCAGAGACGCGTAGCCCTGTTGCATACATCGTCTCTAGCATGGCTTTGTCTCTTGCGCCCCATGGAGTCGAAACATCAGGGGCATCTAGCAAACGTTCTACTTCTTCTAACGTCAAAATAACAGGAAGATGCTTGCTGGCTTTTGGGCGGTCGACTTCCCCTACCACAAAGGAAAGAAGGCTAGAGGAAGAGAGAAACTTGAAGAAGTTATATAGGCTAGAGACGCGTCGGGCGATGGTCGCGCTGGAGCGGTCTAATTCGCCTTGGAGGATCGCGAAGTCGGTGATGTCATTCTCTTGGAAATCATAGGTATCCAAAAACATTCTGCCTTGGCCGTGCTTGAGTTCAGCTTTGCGCATCAAAGCAAGGAAAAGATCGATGTCATCGAGATAATCCTTCACCGTGGTATCGCTTAATCCACGTTCGGCGCGAAGGTATTCTTCGTAATTAGCGATGGCTTCCTCGGTTTTCATTTCTTTTCCTTCACCTGGCGGCCTCTCATCAAGACATCTTCGCCTAGCTTGCGGTTGATCTCGCTGATGAGGAGCTTGGTTTTATCTTGCTCGGCGTATTCATCATAATTCCATAAGCTCATCTGCACGGTTTCTTGGGCCGGATCGACAAGGCGGGTCAAGGTGATGCCTACCAAGCGAATCATGAACTTGCCTTCAAAGTGCTCAGTATATAAATCCACCGCCTTGGAGAAGATGGTTTCTTCTGAATTCGTGCTTTCTTCGAGTTTTACAGCCTTGGTATGAAGATGGAAGGCGGTGTCTTTGACGGTCAAGGTGATGCCATAACCTTTCTTGTGGCTGGCTTTGGCGCGTTCAGAGACTTCTTTGGCGAGATGCCTCAAATCGTTTTCAATCTCATGAAGGGAATCGCAGTCAAAATACAAGGTATGGCTATTGCCAATGCTTTTAGGATCTTCGTATTCAAGATGGATCGTATCGCTGCCTCTGCCATTGACCCACTCCTCCACCGTCAAGGCGAACTTGCCTAAAAGATCGATGATTTCTTTGTTGTTGGTGTCAAAGGCATGCTTTAAATCCCCGATGGTTTTGATGCCTTTGCTCTCTAGAACCGGGGCTGTTTTCTTGCCAATCCCCCAAAACGAGGCGATGGACAAAGGATAGATGATGGAAGGGATATCTTTCCTGCGGATGGTCACAAGTCCCATCGGCTTTTTCATGTCGCTTGCCATCTTGGCGAGC
>ONWJ01000167.1 GCA_900321535.1 uncultured Erysipelotrichaceae bacterium | reverse complement strand
CAAACTACCTCCGATGGAGGCATTGTTACCTCCGCTGCCGTCACGACGGAAGAAGTCATCTCTGAAGAAGAGTCCACCGAGGAACCACCAGTTCCAACCGGTACCCAAATCGTAAAGATCATGTTCCACGTCGACTCCAGATCTCCTGAAGGCCTCGCTTATAAAAAACGTATTGATGCATTCAACTCGTCTTATGCCAGCAAAGGAATCCGTGCCTCCGCGACATACAAAGCAAGAACCACTGGTGGTGCCGACTATGAAAAGCAATTGATTGCCATGAGAATGGACAACACTTTGCCAGATATCATCACCTTTGACGCGCCAAACTGCGCCTCTTACGCCGACAGCGGTCTTCTTTACGACGTCACGAACGCGCTTACTCAGGACGAAAAGAACGACTTCTTGTCCTTGAACACCTTCGAAGGACACGTTTATGGCCTTCCAATCCAAGAATCCAGTGCTGGTTTCTACTATAACAAGAACATCTTCCGCGATGCAGGCATCGACGTTTCCGGCTATACGGTCGATAATCCTTGGACATTTGCCCAATTCAAAGAAGTTTGCCAAAAGCTCAAAAACGCCAACGTTATTCCTGTGGATATGCGTTTAGATGCGACCAAAGATGAAACCGCGACCTACTTGCTTTATCCATTCATCTACGCCGCCGGCGGCGACTTCGTTTCTGAAGATGGCTATACCGCGACTGGCTATTTCAACAAGCAAGAGTCCAAGAATGGTTTCCAATTCCTCAAAGACCTCGTCACCAACGAATATTCTTCCTACGCGATTGGGTCAACGGACTTCTTCACCGGCAAAGTCGGCATGTACCTCTCCAGTGGTTGGACCATCCCTGATCTTGATAACAAATACCCAGAGAGATTCCCAAATCGCGATAGCTGGGGATTGTTACCCTATCCAAAGGATGTCACTAGAGCCAGCGCGACCGGTTCTTGGTCCTATGCGATCACCCAAAACGCAACCAAAGACAAAGCCGCATCCATTGAATTGCTCAAGTGGATGGCGTCTGCTGAATCTAGCACCACCGTCACCAACGCGACCGGTATGATTCCATGCAGAAAATCCTGCAATCCACAATATGCAGCCGGTTCTCCAGAATCCATCCTCTTCCAGCAGTTATCCCAGACCGGACGTTCCCGCCCAGTCACCGTTGGATATCCGCAATTCACCACCGTTTTCTCCAACGTCATCTATCGACTTCGCGATGGCGATGTCTCCACTGTCGTTGATAACGCCGCTAGAGAACTTCAAGCCGAGCTCAACAAAATCTAATTCTCACGTTTAGGAGGAGTGCAGCATGGTACAGTCCGCTGTCATCATATTAGCCGTTTTCTTCGTCATCTTTGGATTGGTCGTGATTATCGACGTCATCCGATCGAAGAAAAACAAAGTCAAATATCATTCCCGTCAAACTTTGACCGCGTTTTTGTTGCTCCTTCCGGCCTGTGCCTTGGCCTTCTTCTTCATCGTCCTTCCGATTATTTATTCGCTAGGTTATTCCTTCACCAACTACGACTTCTTCAAGCCTAACCGCGTCCGTTTTGTCGGCTGGCAGAACTTCCAGACCGCATTTGAGGAGATCGCTTCTGGTGGCATGCTCGCCCACGCAATCGGTAACACCGCGATCTTCGTCGTTTTGGTTGTTCCACTACAAATTCTATTGGCCCTTGGATTAGCGTTATTCTGCAACGTCAAAGCCAAAGGAAGCGGGTTCTTCAAAGTCTGCTTCTTCACTCCAATCGTCATTTCGTTAGCGGTCACATCCTACTTATGGTTAGTGCTTCTTGCTCCATCGAAAGATAGCATGATCAACTCCATTCTTGGGTTGTTCGGGCTCCCGCCTCAGGATTTCATCAATACGCCTTCCACCACGATGGTGACCATTGTCCTCATCTCCGCGTGGCAAGGATGCGGATTCCAAATGTTAATCTTCCTTTCCGCTTTAACAGGCATCAAGAAAGATCTCTATGAAGCGGCAAGGATGGATGGCTGCAATGCCTGGCATCGCTTCTTAAAGGTAACATTGCCCGGCCTTCGTCCAACCATGCTTTATGTCCTCATCACCGTCTTCATCGGTGCTTGCCGCATCATGGTGCAACCCTACTTGATGGTGGGCTATCAAGAGAACTCGGTGACGCTTAGCTACTACATGTATCACCAAGGCTATTGGTATCACCATGTAGGCTATTCGTCCGCCATCGCCCTACTAATGACCATCTTCATCGGGGCCATCACCTTGCTACAACGCAAATTGTTAGGAGGGAGAAAATAATGAACGACAGAAACGTACGTGAACTGATCCAAGATCAAAATGTCGCGATCGTTAGAAAGCCCAAGAAGAACATCTACGGCAAAATCATCTATTACATTGCTGGCATCGTCATCTCCTTGGTCTTCCTCTTCCCCATCCTTTATATGCTCGCCGCCTCGACCAAAAACGAGGAAACCATTGCAAATCATGCCGGAACCATCATGATGTTCCTTCCAGATTTCGCTCATATTAACAACATCTTCAACAACTACGCCGTTATATTTAATGGCTATAACGTCGGAAGATTCGCCCTTAACAGCATCATCTATGCCGCCGTTGTCATCGTGCTCAATATTTTGGTCAACGGTTTGGCGGCTTATGCCATCGCAAAACTCAAATTCCCCGGCAAATCCTTCTTCAATTACATCATTATCTTCTTAATTGTCGTTCCAGTTGAAACCTCAATCATCCCGCTTTATTCGATTTGCAAAACCATGTTGGGAATGCAAGAAGGGTTCTCGGTCTTAGCAATCATCTTCCCCGCTTCGATTTCCATCTTCAACATCTTCCTCTTCATCCAGTTCTTCTCCTCAATTCCCGCATCCTTTGAAGAAGCGGCCAGAATGGATGGAGCCAACACGATTCAGGTCTTCTTTAAAGTCATCTTGCCTTTATCGAAGCCAATCCTTGCCACCGTCGCAGTCTTCTGCTTCATCGGCGTGTGGAACGACTACCTTTGGCCAACCATGGTCTTGACCGATGAGAACATGTTCCCAATCCAAGCGGCCTTGACCACCATCCAAGCCAAAAAAGGTATCGAGACCGGTCAGGTCATGGCCTCGCTTGTCGTCACATCTATTCCTATCTTCATCATCTATATCGCAGCCCAGAAATACATCGTCAAAGGATTCGGTGCAGGAGGTCTTAAAATATGAAAACAAGTACACGTATCGCCGCAATTGCAATCAGCTTCAGTTTAGCTTCTTGCGGTTGTTCTCCTACGCCGACCCAGCAATCAAGCCAAGCTGAATCCCAAACGAGCACCACTTCTTCTGCACAAGTAACCAGCGATAGTGAGGCAACCACTTCAATCCCTGCGCAATCGGTCACCACATCAGAAGCCTCATCGGAATCCAAACCTTCAACCACTTCGGAAGCCACAACGGAAAGTAGGCCCGTTATTACATCGCAGTCTGAAGACACTTCCTTGCCAGATGATGAGCCCAAAGCCATCGTCGATTTCGATTTCGATACTCATGATGGCCCTTACATCAAAAACGCTTATAACGACAAATCGTACAAAATCGAATATTTGTTCAACGAATCCAACGCGGATCGCATTTTCAAAGCGCCAAGTGACCCATTGTTCAAACAAGGCGTCGGCCCAGAAGGCAAATCACTGTATTTGGATGGACATTCAACGAAAATGATCTTCCGTGATGTCATGATTCCAACCAAAAAGCTTACCGTTTCCGCTTGGATTGCCCCAAGAGGCTTTGAAAACCTCGTCAACTATGATGATAGTTCCATTGCAAGAGGTCACCCAAGATTAAGTTCCTTGCTCAATCAAGGGAACATGGAAATGGGCGAAGGATTCACCTTTGGCTATGGAAGACTTGGCAAATGGGGCTTGCAGTTATGTCTGCATAACGAAGATACCGATGAAGATACCTTCAAAGGCGTCTATGACCCTCTTCATAGCCTTGAGCTTTACCAATGGAATCACATCGCCGCGACGTTTGACGGCGAAACCGGCTACATTGCCTTGTTCTATAACGGGGTAGCCAGTTATGAAGCCTATCTCCCAGAACTCATCAATTCCCGTATCATCACCAGCTATGAAGATCTCTATATGGGTCATTACTGCGCACCGATGTATGAATTCGGCTGCAACAGACAATTGCCCGCGGGTTTGCTGGATAATTTGAAAATTTACAATGAGTCATTAACGCCAAAACAAGTCCGCTTGGAATACGAAAAAGGTCAAAAGAACAGTTTGCATCCTGGCCTCCCCTTCGAGGAAGTCCAAGAAGACCGCGCCCAATATGAAGGCGACCGTTACCGCACTATCTATCATGGCATCCCAAGCGCGGTTTGGATGAACGAACCCCATGCCCCAATCTATTACAAAGGCATGTACCACCTCTTCTATCAGCATAACCCCATCGGACCATATTGGTCACAAATCCGCTGGGCCCATTTAGCGTCCCCAGACATGATCCATTGGGTCAGCGTCAAAGACGCGGTCGTCCCGACGCCAGGAGTATGCCCAGAAGGCGTTTGGACGGGTGGCTCGGTCATCGGTCCTGATGGCACCCCATGGCTTATCATCACCGCCGGCACCAACCAATCTACTTGGACTGGCCAAAACGTCGCTTATGCCCACTGTGTCGATCCAAATGACCCCTATCTCACCGATTGGGTTGTTGAAGATAGAGTTACCTTGACTCAACCCGCTGACGATTCCATGGGTGAGCGCGAGCAATTCCGCGATCCATTCGTCTGGTATGATGATGGGCTTTATTACATGCTCGTCTCCACTTCCATCCCAGGAAGAGGAGGAAGCGCGAACGTTTACACCTCTCCCGATATGAGAGATTGGACGCATCACGGCTATCTCTATGAATGCCCATTTGACCGTTACCCAATCCAAGGCGCCCATTGGGAATGCGTAGTCATGTTCCCGATTTCCTCCAAAGATGGCTCCATCCGTAAATGGATTCTCTTTGATTGCCCTCAATATAACGTCGATGGATATGTCGTCGATTGCCTCTATTGGATTGGCAATTTCGATAAGAACACCTGCCGCTTCATCCCCGATAACGACGAGCCTCAATTATTTGATTTAGGCGCCGGCATCTATACCGGCCAAACCGGATTCTGCTATCGCACCGAAGAAGATATTGCAAACGGAAAGACGCGTTATGAAGATGGAAGAACCATCATCATCGCTCTTGCCCAAGGCAAATCCGCCGGCACCGAGCAAAACATTTGGTCCGGCTGGGCGCACTCCGTCGCCATGCCAGTAGAGATTCATCTCGATCAAGATGGCAAAACTGTCCTCCGTGAGCCAATTCAAGAACTCTCTTCCGCTTATGGCGATATGCTCTACGAATATCATGGCGATCCTCTTCCAATCGAGGAAGTCAATAACGCAATTGCCGATATCCGCGGAGATACCTTAGAAATCAAAGCGAAAGTCAGCTATCAGCCAACTGCTGGCGAATATAAAGGCGGCCTCTACGTCCGTTACAACAAAAACGAAGTCAACGGACAAACCGAACGCACGGCGATCACCCGCAGAAACAACGGCTATTTCGTTGATCGACTCCGTTCCACCACCCTCACTTATGTGGACCGTGGTGACACCAGAACCTATTTCACTGATTCTAATGAGAACGAGTTGACCATCCTCATGGACCGTTCTTGCCTTGAGGTTTATATCGATGGCAAAGCAACCATCACAACCAGGATTTATCCAAAATACGGTAATTCCGATTACCTACGCTTCTTCGATGAGAATTCGGGCATGATGGTCAAGGACCTCACCATCCGCTCCATCGGCAGTGTCTATTACGATAAAACCACGCCAAGCTACTATGGCAATACCGGCAATTTAGGAGAATGAGCATGAAACACTTTGTTAACAAACATCTCTTATTGACTCTTTCTCTTACGGCTTTGCTTTCTTCTTGCGCGTTACCTGTAAACGCCAATGCAAAACCAGCCGCGGAAGAGGCGCTTCCCCTTGGTCTAGCCAACGGAGGCTTTGAATCCAGCAATCTTGATGGCTGGACCGTCGAATATGGCGACGCATTTGATGATGACGCCGTCAGTTCCGTCGCCTCATTCTCTTATTCTAACGACCCCAAGCACCAAGAGATTCCAATTAATCAAACCGGAAATTGGTATCTTACCGGCAAAGGATTCGATGGTTCCTATGCCCATGGCAGAACCGGGGCCATCCGTTCTGAACATTTCCGTCTCACGGGTTCAGGTTTCATCACCATGAAACTTGCCGGCGGGGCTTTGACCCGTGGCAAAGGCACCAATGCGGATTACAAACTTGATACCGAAATCTGCTATGTCGGTATCTATTCCGCGAAAGACGAAAAGCTTGTCGCTAGGGTCACCAACGAATACTTCTGGGAACACACCGAAGAGTACGTTGATGTCAATAAATACAAAAACGGCGTCTACAACACCGAAAACTTCATCGAATATAGCGTGGATCTCTATGACTATCTCGGCGAGGAGATGTATATCCGCATCGTCGATAACGATAAAGATGTCTACTACGGCTATCTCGCCGTCGATGATATCCGCATCGGCGGAGAAGACGCCCAAGATGAAGGCGAATATTACGTCAAAGCCCACGATTATATCGATGATGTGGAAGCGCCAAGTCAATATGAGATCAAAAACGGTGATTTTGAAACCGGTTCTTTAGCCGGCTGGAAAGTCGTCGAAGGGCAAGCGTTCTCCAACGAAGGCGTCAACCACGAGAAGACTTGGTGGAATGAAAACATCACCTATGACCGCGATGGCGAATACCATTATGGCCATTACAAGCCATCCGCAATGGGAAGAATGCGCTCGAGCACATTCGAGCTCGGCGGATCAGGTTATGTAAGCTTCAAACTTGGTGGCTGCGCGAACAATGCGTTGACCTATTTGTCCTTCTATGTCCTTGGCGATAACGGCGCGGAAGAAGTCGCTCGTTATTCCAACAGGAAATACTGGAACTTCCAATTCCCGTTTGTCGCTAACGGAATGAAACTCCTCAACATGATCCAATATGTGGCGGATTTGCGGCCATATTTAGGAAAATCGATGTATGTCGAAGCCGTTGATATGAATTCTAGCGACGATGATCTAGGCTGCATGACGTTGGACTCCATTCAGACTTATTACGAGGAGAAACCGGGCTTCTACACCGTTGATCATTATCAGGCCATTTCGATGATCTCGCCTGAGATTGAACCTTCCGGCGAATGCCAAGTTCTCAATGGATCTTTTGAAACCGGTGACCTTACCGGATGGGAGACGAGCTGGAATAACGATGAGGGTCGTATCGGCTATGTCTCTTCTGAAAATGGTTGGTGGAATGAGGGTTTCCCCTACAACAAGAAAGGCGAATACCTCTTCACCGGCGTCAGCGATGAAAGCAAGACCGGAACCTTAAGGAGTTCTTCCTTCAAAGTCGGCGGCATCGGCAAGATGAGTTTCTTGTTCGGCGGAGGACGCGATCCAAGACTTTGCTATATCAGTCTGAAAGAGAAGGATACTGGCACGGAATTGGCCCGTTATTCCAACGCTTACTTCCACGATATCGACACCGCGTTGATCAATCGCGGATCAAACCTCCTCAACATGGTCCAATATGTCGCGGATATCTCGGAGTTCATGGACAAAGAAGTCTATCTCGAAGTCGTGGATAACGCGGTAAATAACTGGGGTCTCATCGCAGTCGATAGCTTCATCACCTATTACGAGTCCGAAGGCGCCCTGCCATCGAACGCATACCAAGCCGAGAACATTCTCATTGGTGGAGTAGTTCTTGGCGAAGAAGACCCCTATCAGGTCTATAACGGCGATTTCGAGACAGGAAGCCTTGATGGCTGGACCCTATCCGGCAATATCGGTAACATCGGCTTTGACAAAGTCTGGTGGCATGAATGGTACGGCTTCAACCAGCAAGGAACCTATTACTTCTCTGGCTGGAGCGGCGCGGAATCTGAAACCGGCACGCTTACTAGTAGCGCCTTCACCGT
>ONWJ01000157.1 GCA_900321535.1 uncultured Erysipelotrichaceae bacterium | reverse complement strand
TAGCAAGCTACCTCGCACGACTTGCATGTATTAGGCACGCCGCCAGCGTTCATCCTGAGCCAGGATCAAACTCTCAAATAAAGTTATATCAATTTTGATTACTCAATTTTGATTTGATCTAGTCTCTTGTTTGAATTATCTGGTTTGTATTTGATTCAAAGAATCGACGTTAAGTGTTTGTTGTCAATCTGTTTAGTTTTCAAAGATCAGTAGCGCACTGTGCTCTCGCATCAGGTCTCCCTGAATGTGCGCTTGGTTATCTTATGCTCATTTGGCTTCCGAGTCAACAACTTTTTTGAAGTTTTTAACTTTTTCACCGAGCTCAGAAGATCGCTCTTCCGATCCGCTTTTGGGGATAACCTCCCGCGGCGGATTGCTAAAGTTTACTCTTTCCTATGGGCGAGTCAACAGCAATTTTAAAAATTTTTTTCACTTTCTATAAAAAGCCTGATTTCATCGAAAGAAAAATTTTTCTAGTACGCAAAATTTCGGCATGTTCTCGTACGACCGTGCATAATGCGCCTATATACACGTGCGCCCGTGTGCACGCATATATATTAAAAGAAGGCGAGCTTGGCCCGCCTTCTATGAGGATTCTCGTGATTAAGCGATCTCGCCTTTCCAGAGACCATGGAGGTTGCAATAGGCATAAACCTCAACGGCTTTGTCCCCTTCTGCGATCAAGAAATCGGCCTTGGGTTCTTCCCCTGGCTTGAGGAAGCGGAAGCTGCCGCCTTTTTCGGTGGCGAGATAAATCCATTCAATATAATGGTTGTCCAGCATCGGATGGATAACAGAACCGACTTCAACGTGAACGAGGTTGCCGTTTTGCTTGGCGACCGGAATATGTTTCTCAACCGCGGCTTCCACGGTGCCGGCTTTGATTTCCTTCATCACCTCGCCGCAGCAAGATGGATCGCATCCGATCTCATTGAGTTTCGCGACGATAGAGCCGCAGAGCATGCACTTATAGAATTTGACCATATTGTTTCATTGGCATTGGAAATCGCTCAAAAGACACAGATGCCAATATTCCTTTCTTGAGCGACTTCATTATATCGGATAAGCGGGTTCGACACAAAGAAAACGCCACCGAGGTGACGCTTTCGTTGTTGGACTATCTTATTTGCTCTTGGAGCTCAGCAGGATGATGATCACGCGGATCAACAAGGTGATGAAGTCGCAATAGAGGCAATAGGCCGAGAAGAGGAGGACGTTGTTGTTGCATTGTCCGCGCTCTAGAAGCTTTTTGATGTTGTAGGCATCGACCGCGGTCACGATCATCATAAGACCGCAGACGATGATGTTGATGACAAGGTTCATCCAGCGGAATCCGGATGGATTGAGCCAGTAGAAGAGTCCGGTGAACGCCCCGACCATCAAGACCACGAAGAGCAATCCGATCGCGACGAGCCCAAGCGGGTTGAGGTCCGCTTTGGAGAACCGCCCGATCAGGAACATGATGATGAATGCCCCTAGCGAGATGCCTAGTGCTTGTCCTAGCGTAGCGATGTCGCACATCAAGACAAGGCAAGAGAGCATCGCGCCCATGAAGATCGCATAGATGATGAATGCCGGCCATGCAGATCTTTTCGTTGAACGCATCGCAAACGGCATGACGAACGACATGATGAGCACCACCACGGCGGAGACCCCGAAGACGACGAGGTAACCGGTGATCGCGGCATCGAAGGTTCCGCTCTTGAAGGCTTCGACGACTTGGTCGAGCGTCCTTTGGCCGAAGATGACGTAATACATCAACGATGCAATACCGATCGCGACGGCCGCGGTGACGCCAACGGCGATCGCCATGTATCCGCAGACACGCGCCATCGCGCGGCCAACGGGCATCTGCTCTACTTCTTGGTAATTCTGAGAAGGCTGTCTGCCTCCTTCGTCATAACGCGCTAATGCCATTATCCCACCAACCCTTCGATGAGGCCTTTATAGGAATCGAGCTCGAGAGAAGCGCCGCCGACAAGAGCACCATCGATGTCTGGTTGGGACATGTATTCGCGGACATTGCCCGGTTTGACCGAACCGCCATAGAGGATTCGGATCTCTTCCGCGGCAGCGCCGAAGTGATCACGGAGAACACCACGGATGAAGGCGATGGTGTCTTCTGCGATTTCCTTGGTCGCGGATTTACCAGTGCCGATGGCCCAGATTGGCTCATAAGCGACAACGATTTTCTTAGCTTCTTCAGCGGTGAGGCCTTCGAAGCCTTCTTCGATTTGGGTTTTGACCCAGGCTTTGGTTTCACCTTTCTCGAAAGTCTCGAGGGATTCGCCACAGCAATAAAGCGGAGTCATATCGGCGGCAAGGAGGGCTTTGATCTTCTCGTTGCAGACTTTGGAGGTCTCGCCGTTATATTCGCGTCTTTCGGAATGGCCAAGGATAACCCAGGAGATTCCGATTTCTTTTAACATCGGGATGGAGATTTCACCGGTGTAAGCGCCATTAGGTTTGAAGTGGCAGTTTTGGGCTGCGACGATCAAATCCTTTGGAGCGTTTTCCTTCACTGCTGCAAGGCAGACGAAGGTTGGACCGACGCCGACATCGATCCCATGGGCAACGGCATAGTCGACCATATCCTTGCAACCAAGAGCGAATGCCTTGGCTTCGGATGGGGTCTTATTCATTTTCCAGTTGCCAACCAATAGTTTTTTACGCATGTTCGTTATTTCCTTATTCGTTTGGATTAGCGGAGGACGTCAACGCCTGGGAGGTGGCCATCGTTCTCGATCATCTCAAGAGATGCGCCGCCGCCAGTGGATACGTGAGAGAATTTTTCTTTGAAGCCAAGCTGTTTGGCTGCAGAAGCGCTATCGCCGCCGCCGATGACAGAGAAGGCTTTGCCTTCGAGTTTGGAGATGGCTTCGCAGACAGCGAT
>ONWJ01000114.1 GCA_900321535.1 uncultured Erysipelotrichaceae bacterium | reverse complement strand
CAATCCTCCGAACAGTCTCTAGAGCAATCCTCCGAACAGACTCTAGAGCAATCCTCCGAACGCTCCATCGAAAGTCAGGCAGAAGAAACGAGCGAGACGCAGACTTCTTTTGACGTCGCTACCTCTGAGTCATCGGAAACGCTCACCTCTTCAGAAGAAAGCAAAACTGTTATCTCCGAAGAAGGCGAGATAGATTTATTTGATCATAGCAAATCGCTTTCTATGGACTTGGTTATGTCTGATGAAGTCATGACGTTCGTCTCCGATTATCAATCTACCCGTGGAAAGTATGCGGAAGCTTATCTTCCGGCGGATTTGACGGTTCGTTATGACGGAGAAGAGTATTTCTTCAAAGAAGTCGGGGTCCGTCAAAAGGGGAACACCAGCCGCGCGAACTTCTTTGACGGCAACTCGATTTATAATCTCGTTCATTTTAAGATTTCCTTTAAGGCTACCTTCGATGATGAACTCTATGATGATCCTATGCTGCTGCCATTTAAGAAAACGTGGGAAGACACTGCGGCAAGGAAGGCGAGAAAGAATCGTAACCTCTTTGGTTATGAGAAACTTGACCTCAAATATATCCCTCGCAACATGGGCCAAACGGTACTGCAAGAGACCTATTGCTATGAAGGATTTGCTGAATCCGGCATCCTCGCCCCAAAAAGTCGAGTAGGGCTATTTGGCTTTGGAAATGGGCAAGAAGAGATGTCGAGCGTTTATCAAATCATTGAGACCGTCGACAAGCAATTCCTTCAAAAAAGACTCGGCAAACAAGAGGCCAAAGGTGACCTCTATAAATGCGTTTATAATGGCATGGGTCCCGCGGATTTCTCTCGCTACGGGGCGGTGGAGAAGGTTGTAGAAGGCAATCGAAACATCGGCGAGCGTATCGCTTTTGGCAAGATCGGGGTGGAAAATGATTACGAAGGATACCAACCTTGCTATCAACTCAAGACCAATGATGATTTGGGCGAAGAAGCAGATTTCTCCAAGATGACGAATTTCATCAATACCCTTTGGAATCTCGTCTATGGAGATGGGACAAAGGATGAGCTTGAGTCCTTGATCGACATGGACCAATTCTTGAAGTTCTCCGCGATTTCTTATCTCTTCGGCAATCCTGACGACCAACGTTATAACAACAATAACTTTTATATCTATTTCATGCCGTCTACTTCAAAAGCCATTTTCATCCCCTATGATTGGGACTGGTCGCTTGGTGCGGACTGGGAACAAATGAGTTCAAGGATGGCGAATCTTTCACCTCTAGACCGTTGGACGTTAGATGGCAGCGATCCTAATAACCTCTATCAAGCGACGTTCCTGCCTAAAGAGGGTCTTTCCTATAACACAGACGAATACGTGACCAAATACTTATCCTATGTAGATACCTATGCCTCGACATTATTGGATATCGATAAATACGAAGCGCTGTGCGATGCGACGGGAATTGGCGATCAAGACCTGGTGTCTGTATCGCGTTATATGGCACAGAAACTTTTGGTGGCAAAAGAATCATAGGAGTGAAGAACATGGAACAGCATCAACTAAGCGAAGGCTTATTGCTCAATGAGCAAGGCAATCTCAATGAAGCCGGATTTGCTTTCGATTTGGTGAAAGAATACTCCCGTGCCCAAATCAAAGCCCCGAAATGGCAGATCAAAGAATGGGATTACTATTATGTCGGCAACGCCGAAGTCGGATTAGCGCTTACGGTCGCGGATAATGGCTACCACAGTCTTTGCTCCATTACCTATTTGGATTTCGTTCATAAAAAGGAAATCTCACAGTCATTTTTGACCTGGTTCACGATGGGGAAATTAGGCCTTCCTTCCACCTCAAAAGAAGGTGATGTTCACGTTAAAGACAAGAAAGAAAAATACGAATTCCATTTCGTCCATTTAGATGAGAATCGCCGTCGTTTAACCGTGATTTGCAAGGTTTTCGGAAAGAAAAAGGAGTTTTTCCATTGCGATGTTTTCCTAGAAAAGACCAATGAAGGAACCATGGTCATCGCGACTCCATTTAAAAAGAACGCCCATTTCTATTACAACCAGAAGATCAATTGCCTTAAGGCCAACGGCTATTTGAAGATTGGTGAGAAACTGATTGATCTTGGCAATGATTCCTATGGGGTTCTTGACTGGGGCAGGGGTGTTTGGACTTATAAAAACACTTGGTATTGGTCATCGCTCAATGCGATTCAAGATGGCCACGTCATCGGTTTTAACCTCGGCTATGGCTTTGGCGACACCAGCGCAGCCAGCGAGAATATGTTCTTCTATGATGGCAAAGCTTATAAGCTAGATGATGTGCGTATGGATATCCCAATGGGGAGTTTAGGCAAAGACGATTTCATGCAGCCTTGGACCTTCCGTTCTAAAAACGGGGACATCGCGATGAAGTTTACCCCAATCTATGATCGACATAGCGAT
>ONWJ01000038.1 GCA_900321535.1 uncultured Erysipelotrichaceae bacterium | reverse complement strand
GCTGCCGCGAACAACGTGCGCCGAACCTTCAAAGACAAAGCCCTCAACGTCTCTATGGATAACATCTAATAGAAGACGGAACTCTTGCTCGGTCAAATAAGGCTTTTCTTTAAGAATCAACATGCATTCTTGTTTGATCATCCCTAAGCGGAATCGGATTTGATTCAAAACCTTGACCGCGCCTTTTCGATTCTCGTTGGTAAGCGAATTGGGGAGGGTTTTGCAAAGATTTTCAATAATTGTAAAAGATTTGTCGGTGATTTCACCCATCGCATAATAGATTTCTGCCTGAGCGCGAATCCTGGCGTTTTGCACCGAGGTTTCTTGCTCAATCGCCAAAGATCTTCTGGCGGATTCGATTTTCAAACGCCTTCTTTCTAAGGCTTCACGAAGTCTGGTGATTTCGGTGATGTCATTTTGGATACTGACATAGCCGTTGGCGAGCGGCGCTTCTTGGATACGGACATTTTTTCCTGGCCGTTCACGATACCCTTTTGACTTGATCAGGAGTTTTCTTTCGTGGTTGAGGACGCCAATTGGCAAAGTGCAGTTCTTGAGGTTGAGTTCATACTCGCCGTTATTGGATAAGATGCCATACCACATACATACGACTAACTGGAAGACGGTGTAAAGAAGCCAGGCCAAAGGAAGGTCATTGATAAAGGGAGTGTGAATGATCCATGGGACCTCGGCCAAATATAAGGTCGAATAAATCGCGAATAGGATGGGAGGGATGGCAATTTGAATCGCGGAACGGATTCGTCTTGTCTTAATGAGGGGGTAGAGAATTGCTGAGAACCCAAGAACCGTGGTCGCGGTGACGAAGATGATGACCGCGAAATAGATGGGGCCATTTTCGTTTTCGAGGTAGTTTTGTCTCCCGCTAGGAAACGTATGCAAAAGCGAGTGGAAATCATTGGTCAAAACAAGCGCGGACAAAGCGATGCCGACGACCGCCCATGCGATTAATGGTATCCATAATCGTTTCAATCGGCCCTGCTGGAAGAGCAAAAACAAAACCAAACTAAGCCACGAAGTGACGATTGCCTCGCAATAATAACTGTACCAAAGATATCTAGATAAATCGGTATCTGGAACTTGGAAACGAATGATGCGAATGACGATCCAAC
Source organism: uncultured Erysipelotrichaceae bacterium (assembly GCA_900321535.1). Lineage (GTDB taxonomy): Bacteria > Bacillota_I > Bacilli_A > RFN20 > CAG-826 > Alloenteromonas. Next base: position 6,902 of record ONWJ01000038.1, on the reverse strand, counting down.
TGGTAAGAGCAATCATGACTAAGGTGAACATGAAGCGGGTGAATTCGTTGGTGATGCGGTATAAAACGAAAACGCCGATGATAAAAATACCAGGTACGGCGGAGACGATTAAAATGTTGACCCAGTCCGATTGAATGGGGCGATCCAAGCTCAAAGCAAAAAACGCGGCAGCAATCCCGCCGACAATCGCCCATACCAATAATGTGACGACGATGAACGGCCATTTTTTGGACAGGAGGTTCATGTCTTTCATTTTAGACTAAAGGGCAAGCGTTTATATATTCTTTCGTACGCGGATTTGATAAAATCAGTTTATGGCAAACCCAGTTTCTGTCTTAATCATCGAAGATCAAACAATTCTTCTGGATAGCTTGGCGAAATCCATCGATGCCGAAGACGGTTTTGAAGTACGCGGGGCGCTGACAAGAGCCTCCGACATGATTCCGTTTTTGCAGCAACAAAAAGTTGACCTCATCTTGGCGGATATCCGCACCGAAGATAATGAGATCTCTTTGGATTATCTTGCAGAAGCCAAGGGTCTTTGCCCCGATGCAAAAGTCATCATTATGACCGGTCTTCCTGAAATCTCCTTCATCGACCGGGCCAAAGAAGTCGGCGCAGACTCGTTCTTATATAAGAACATTTCCACCGCGGAATTCATCGCGGCCATCCGCAAAACCATGGAAGGGGAGAAAGTATATCCTGGAAGCAAAGAGAAACCGAAGAAGGATTTCATCGAGCTTTCTGAAACCGAAGAACGCATCCTTCGCCTATTCTGCGAAGGCTATGAGCGAAAAGAAATCGCAGATCTCATCTTTTTGTCTGAGAATACGGTGAAATTCCATGTCCGTAAAATGCTGGCAAGAAGCGGATTCTCCTCCTTGTCGCGCATGGCGATCTTCGCCGTCTCCAACGGATACATCGTCCTAGGAAATGAGGGGGAGGCGTTAAAATTTAACCACAAATGAACATCTTGCTTTCCCAATCATCGACGATCGGCCTCATCGTAGGCATCGTCGCCATCTCCATTAACCTTGTCGTCGTCTTCTATTTGCTCTCGGAAAAAGACAAAAAGAAGGACGAGTAAGCGACAAAAAACAGACTTCGAAGCAATCCTTCTAGGATTGTTTTCCTTTTTAGGTCTATAATTTCTCGTACATATGGCAAAGAAGAAGAAAAACAAACGCGCGAACGGGACATCCATGTCACTTGCGATCAAACGCATGATCATTTTTTCCTCCATCGTTCTTACCCTGGAGGCCGCTTTGGTTTTGGTCGCCTTGTCTTTCTACGCTTTTGATTTCCCGAAAGGCTTCAAGAGCGTTGTCACCCAATGGCATTGGGTCTTAGGCGCTAGCATCATCATTGCTGTTGATATTCTGTTCGTCATCTTCTCGGAAATTCATCTTTCCCATATTCGCCGCAAAGGCGACCTTGCTGCCGCTTCTATCGTCGGCGGTGACGTCCAAGAAGCGTATAACTTCGGCCAAATTGGTTTGGCAGTTACCGATGATGACGGCGTGGTCTTATGGACCAACTCGTTGTTCAAAGAACGCCACATCGATTTGCTCGATGATAACATCCTCACTTGGCAACCTTCGTTAGCCGAGCTTCGCGATGCTCCAACGGAGATGTTCGTCAAAATTGAAATCATGGGACGTAATTACCAAGTTCGATTCTTGCCTGAAGCCAATCTTTACATCTTCAAAGACACGACCGACCTTGAGCAAGTTACCTCCTACAACATGGAGCAAGCCATCTGCATCGGTATCATCATGATCGATAACTATTCCGATGTCGCTGGCAAAACCGAAGACGATAACAACGACATGGTCGCGAAAATCCGTGCTGCAATCATCGAGTATTGCCGCGATTACGGCGTCCTTCTCCGTCGTTTCAGAAGCGACTCTTACTTCGCGGTCTGTAACTTCAAAACATTGGACCGCATGGAAAAAGACGGATTCACGTTATTACAAACAGTTCGTGCCTTAGGAAAAGGACAAAACATCGTTCCAACCTTATCCATCGGCTTCTCTCATCGTATCGATGACGTGAATAAGTTATCGGAAATGGCCTCTAACGCGATCGACATCGCCATGTCGCGTGGCGGCGACCAAGTCGTCGTCTCCCATTATGGCGAAGATCTCCGCTTCTTCGGCGGAAAGACAGCGGCAGTTGAAAATACCGGCCGTGTCCAGTTCCGTTCTTTAGCAGACTCCTTGATTGGTATTATCCGCGGCGCCTCCAACGTCATGGTGTCGGGTCATACTGACATGGACATGGACGCGCTGGGTGCTTGCCTTGGCATCAAGGCTATCTGCGATTATTGCAAAGTTCCTTGCCGTATTGTCTTCGATCCAAAACTCACGGAAAAGAAGACCCGTTATGCCTTGATTAAGACCTTCCCGAAAGCTGAACTTGAGAAAATGGTCATCAGCCCGAAGGAAGCGGAAGAAAAGATTCGCCCTTCCACCTTGTTCATTGTGGTGGACGTCTCGGTTCCTTCCATGGTCATGGGTGCGAAAGCGTTGGAAAAATCGGCGAAAACCATTGTTATCGACCATCATCGTCGTGGCGAAGCCTTCATCGATAAACCAGTTCTTCAATATGTTGACCCATCCGCGTCGAGTGCGACTGAAATCATCACCGAATGTATTCGTTATGCGACCGCGAACCCACGCATTGAAGTCTCCCCGGCGTTTGCCACCATCATGCTATCGGGCATGTTCTTGGATACCGGGTTCTTCAAATCCAAATCCACAGGTATCCGTACCTTCGAAGCTGCTGAAATCTTGAAAGAGTACTCGGCAGATAACGCGAAAGCCGATGACTACCTGAAAGACGAATATGAGGAATACGCCTTGGTTACCAAGATTGTCTCTACCATCCGCACCCCATATACGGGCATCGTCTATTGCGTCTGCGACGAACGAGATATCGTCGAACGCGCAACCTTATCGAAAGTGGCGAACCAATTGATGCAGCTCAAAGATATCGATGCAGCATTCGTCATTGGCAAAACACAAGAACATCTCACCAACATTTCCGCGCGATCCAACTCCACGGTTAACGTCCAGCTCCTTTGCGAAAAGATGGGCGGCGGCGGACACTTCGGCATGGCTGCAGCGTCCTTCCCTAACGCCTCCATCGGAGCGGTCGTGGACCGTTTGCAGGACACGCTTGACATGTATCTAGCGGAAGCTAGAAGCGATATAGGAGGAAATCATTAATGAAAGTCATTTTATTGGCCGACGTGAAGAAAGTCGGCAAAAAAGGCGAGACCATCGAGGTCTCTGATGGATATGGCGCGAACTTCCTCATCCCAAGAGGACTCGCCAAGCCATCCACTTCTTCCACCCAACGTGAACTCGCTCGCGATAACGCAGCTGAAGAAGCACGCCAAAAAGAGTTGAAGAAAGAGGCCGAAGAAGTGGCGAAGCGTTTAGAGACCATCGAAGTCCGCTTCAAATCCAAAGTCGGAAAAGATGGCAGAATGTTTGGTTCCATCAGCTCCAAAGAAATCGCTCAAGGATTAGAGTCCCAGTGGGGCATTAAAATCGACAAGCGCAAATTCGTGGATAAATATCCTGTCAACGCGCTTGGCTATGCAAGGCTTCGCATCGAACTCTACAAAGGCAGCGAAGGCCAAGTCATCGGCACCGTCGTCGTCCACATCGAAGAGGAATAAGCATGGCGAACGTCATTACCCTACCAAATGACATAGAAGCTGAACGCACCGTGCTCGGAGCGATGCTTTTGTCTACGGATATCGCAGAAGTGGCATTAGGCTCCCTCCAGACATCGGATTTCTCTGATGCCGACCCTCGCAACAAGATTCTTTTCGACGCGATGAGGGCTGTCCATTCCGCTGGAACGCCGATCGATGTTGCGACATTAAATAACTATCTCGTCAACGCGAAACTAGAAAAAGCCAGTGGTGGTTATCAGTATCTTTATGAACTCGCGACGACTTATGTCGTTCCTGAGAATATCGACTTCTACATTAACCTCATCACCGAGCAAGCAGTCCTTCGTGATTTGCTTTTAAAATTACGCGAAATCGAAAAAACCTATGCAGAAGGCGTCCAAAATGTTGGAGATTTCATTCTGCAGAGCAATGATCAAATCTCTGAAATCGCTCAAAGAAGAAGCGTCTCTGGCATGAGAAGCGCGGCCGAAATCGCACGAACCGTCGCTGAAAAAATCAACCAAAAACGCGCGACCAGCCATTCGGTTACTGGGGTTACCACCGGCTTTGCTGGATTAAATGAATTGACCCACGGCTGGCAAAAAGGCGACCTCATCATTTTGGCGGCACGTCCTTCGGTTGGCAAAACCGCGCTTGGCTTGAACTTCGCTTTCAACGCCGCCAGCGCGACCAAAGCGCCGGTTGCATTCTTCTCTTTGGAAATGTCAGCGGAGCAAGTCATGGAACGTTTAATCGCCTCTTGCTCTTATATCGATTCCAAGAAGATTCAAACTGGTAGACTTGGCCCTGATGATCGACTCAAAATCAAATCGGCTGTCTCACAAATCTCCGATACCCAGCTTTTCATCGACGATACCCCAAACTCCAAACTTGGCGATGTCGTTGCGAAAGCAACCAAACTGAAAAAGACCCATCCAGACCTTTGCTTGATCGTCATCGATTACCTTGGCCGCATTCGTTATTCCGATAAGGCCGACTTGTCTCATCAACAGCAAGAAGTCTCTTATATTTCCGGCGCATTGAAGACCCTTGCCCGCTCTTTGAAATTGCCGGTTATTTGCTTAGCCCAGCTCAACCGCGATGTTGAAAGCACGGAAAACAAAGTCCCAAGCCTTTCTAACCTCCGTGACTCTGGTGCAATCGAACAAGACGCGGATATCTGCATGCTGCTTTACCGCGAAGACTACTACACTTCTTTGGGTCAAAGCGTCTCGAAGAAGAAATACAGCAAGCCAGGAGAAGGCAACGAAGAATCCGCTCCAAAGCCACCACAAAGCCGCGAAGAACGCGAGAAAAACGGCGATCTCTCTGAGATTACTGTCATCGTGGCGAAAAACCGTAACGGCTCGACAGGCAAAGTGAATCTCTTCTTCCAGAAGGCGTATTCTAAATTCTCCGACCCGACAACTTCTTACGTGAATAGATTAGAGGAAGCTGAGCGCGACGCCGGCTTCAATGATTTCGAATGAAAGCTTTCTTTGTAGGCTCAGGTTCAAAAGGTAACGCGACCGTTTTCATGTCGGACGATTGCCTGATCGAATTTGACGTGGGCATCACAAAGAAAAGAGTGAACGCCGCATTAAGCCAGTATGGTAAAAACACGGGGGACGTGTGTGCGTTTTTCATTACTCATAACCATTCTGACCATATTGGATGCATGGATGTTGTAACGCGACATGGCGCTCCTATTTATACCGGGAAATACACGATTGATAAGGAACACTTAGCGATAGAGCCTGGCGAAGGAGTGGAGATTGGTCCGTTTACGATTATCCCGTTTTCTAGCCACCACGATGCACCAGACCCACTCAACTTCATCATCCTCGCGGAAGGGATCAAGATTGGCTATGTCACCGACACTGGCTTCGTAGACGATATCGCTTTGTCTTTGCTTTCCAACTGTGACTATTACATCTTTGAATCCAATTACGACCCTAAACTCTTAGAGAAGTCTCAAAGACCGAGATGGTTAAAAGACCGTATCCGCGGGAAATCAGGTCATTTATCGAACTTAGACTGCTCCCGATATCTTAAGAAAGTAATCGGCAATAGAACCAAAGGCGTTTTCTTGGCTCATTTATCTGAAGAGTGCAACACCCCAGAACACGCGCTGGAACAGTGCGAAAAAGGGCTCAAGAACGCGAAGAAGACATTCCAAGACCTGCAAGTCACATGTCTTCCTCAATGGGAAGCGTTGGAGGCGGAGTTATTACCATGAACATCCGTATCATCTGCGTTGGCAGTTTAAAAGAAGGGTATTGGAAAGCCGCTTGCGAAGAATATCTTTCTCGTATCTCTCCCTACGCTGAAATCGAAGTTATCGAGTGCCCGGATTTTCCTACCAAAGATGGAGCGAGCGAAGCGATGGAATCGCAAACCAAAGAAAAAGAAGCGATTCGAGTTTTGAAATACATAAAGCCACAGGATTATGTAATCGCTTTAGATCTCAACAAAAAGGAATACACTTCTCCTGATTTTGCCCAGCATCTTGAGCAGTGCTTTGTGCGTGGAGGTTCTAGCGTCACATTCTTAATCGGCGGTTCACTTGGTTTAGCGGACTCCTTGAAAAACCGGGCTAACGAAAGTGTGACATTTGGGAAGATGACCTTCCCACATCAGCTTGCCCGTGTCATGTTGTTAGAGCAGATTTACCGTGCCTTCCGCATTCTTCATCACGAACCATACCATAAATAAAAAGACGCCTATTCTGCGTCAATTTATACAAGTTTTGCAGGGATTTTTAGAAAAATCCAAAATGTTTGCAAGCGTTATACCAGCCGTCTTCGTCGATATCATCGGTGACGTAGTCGGCGTGTTTTTTCGTCTCTTCTTGGCCGTTGCCCATGCAGATGGCTAATCCCGCATAATCCATCATTTCGATATCATTGAGGCCATCGCCGAAGCACATCGCGTTTTCGGGTTTGAGTTTGTAATAATTCAAAACATTCATGATGCCTTTGGATTTGTCGGAGTCGCGGAGCATGATGTCGACCGCATATTCATCCCAACGGGCGGATTTGCAATTGCCAAGGTGAGGTAGGAACAAACTCTCTTCGAACTCATCGCAGAACGCGATCATTTGATAGACGACGCGGTCATAATGGTCAGGGAAATGACGTGGCTGAGGGAAACGGGTTCCATATTTCTCATGCGCTGAGATGACACGGTCATCAATCATATTGATATGACCTTC
>ONWJ01000014.1 GCA_900321535.1 uncultured Erysipelotrichaceae bacterium | reverse complement strand
GTATTGAAACACTTAAGCGGAAAATCTTTTTCCGCTCCGCTCCCGGAAAGTCTCAAGCGCGTTGTTGATTTGCTTACAGCAAAGTGATAATTTTTCACCGAGGGAAAATTTATGAATAATGAAATCATGATCCGTTATCAGAAGTGGCTCGAATCTCCGCGTGTTTCCGAGGAAGACAAAGCCATTCTTCGCAAGATGAATCAAGAGCAGATCGATGATGCCTTTTTTAAGATGATCGCGTTCGGCACTGGGGGTATGCGCGGTATTCTTGGTCCTGGTATCAACCGCATGAACGTTCATACGCTTGGCCGTGCGACAACCGCGTTTGGCACGTTCATGAAAACCCGTGATGAAAACGCCTTGAAACGCGGCGTGGTCATCTCCCATGATAATCGTCATTTTTCTCGCGAATTCACGCTTAAATCCGCGGAGATCCTTTCTCAGATGGGCTTCACCGTCTATATCTTCGACGACCTTCGCCCAACCCCTGAGCTTTCCTATGCGGTTCGTTATACCCATGCGATCGGTGGCATCATGATCACCGCTTCCCATAACCCAAAGCAATATAACGGCTATAAAGTCTATGACGAAGAAGGCTGCCAGCTTGTTCCTGACGCCATCGCGCCAATGCTCGAGATTCTAGCCAATATGCCTGATGAACTTTCCTTTGAAGTTCCAACCGCCAAAGAACCAGGCGGAATCTTCTTCCTTGGCAAAGAAGTGGACGATGATTACATTGAGATGGTGAAAGCCTGCCAAGTCCATCCTGAACTTGATAAATCGGATTTCCCAGTCGTTTATACGCCACAGCACGGTGCTTCCTTAGAGAGTGCGTTGCGCGTGTTCTCCGAATGTGGCTACAACATCATTCCAGTGAAAGAGCAGTGCACCCATGACCCGGATTTCAGCGGCACCAAATCTCCAAACCCAGAAGTCGCTTCCGCTTGGGAATTGCCACTTGAATACGCGAAGAAAAACAATGCTCAGCTTGTTGTTATGACTGACCCTGATGGCGATCGCTGCGGCTTAGCCTATCTTTCCTCTAAGGGCACCTATGAGCGCTTGACCGGCAACCAATCTGCCGCTTTATTGCTCGATTATCTCCTTTCCAGCATGAAGGAGAAGGGCACCCTTCCAGAAAACGGCGTCATCTATGACACGATTGTTTCCTCTTCGATGGCAAGAAACGTCGCTAAAACCTATGGGGTTGGATGCGAATCCTTCCTCACCGGATTCAAATTCATCGGCGACCGCATCCATCATTATGAGGTGCTTGGTCATGGTCCAAAATTCGTCTTCGGCTATGAAGAATCGTATGGTTGCCTCCTCTCTCCAGAAGTACGCGACAAAGACGGCGTTCAAGCGATTTTGCTTTATACCGAAATGGCCCTTTACCATCATCTAAAAGGCAAATGCTTAGATGAGGTTTATGAAGAACTTCAGCAACGCATTGGCTACTATCATTCTCAGATGTGGGATCGTTATTTCGAAGGGGCAAGCGGTGATGCAGTCATGCAAAAGATCATGAAAGGCCTCCATGCCTCCCCATTATCTTCTATCGGCGGCATTAAAGTTGCCTGCGTCGAAGATTACTTAAGCGATGAAAAGACCTTCGCGAATGGCAAAAAAGAAGCCATCGTCGGGCTTCCAAAATCAGATGTTGTGAAGTTTGTCCTCGAGGATGAATCGACCATCACGGTGCGTCCTTCTGGAACGGAACCAAAGGTCAAATTCTACGTCGAGACCATCGGCAGCAAGAACGATGATCTTGCGGGCAAGGCTCAAAGATTAATCGATGATTTGTTTGCTCAATGCGGCATTCATTGATCGAATAATTCTAATAACTGCAAGGCTACGCCTGATTGGGCGTCGCCTTTTTTCGTCATCGGGAATGCAGCGGCGAGTTTTTCCGATTTGCAGCCTTTCATCGCGAAGGGATGGCCAGATAGGGCCAACATGGAATAATCGTTATCCGCGTCTCCAAAGGCATAGATATCCTCTTTTGCTAGACCATAATAATCACGGATATGGGCTAAGCCGGCTCCTTTATCCATTCCAGTAAATGCAAGCTCACTATAAAAGGAACGAGTCCAATGACGGAGTTCGATGCCTGGATAGGCGGCAACGATTTCTTCTAATTCTTTATCGTGAGCATGTGTGCAGCGGAATAAAGCGGTGTAAGTATCCTTGCTGATAATCTTTGTCATATCGCCTTCATGGACGTTCATGCCCTGATACCAGAAGTATTTTTGAAGGTGGTGGTCTTGCCTAGAGATGAAGATATCTTCCAAATCTTCGGCCATGAAAGAAGTGATGAAAGAACGTCCTTTCTGCGCGATTTCCATCAGTATATCTTTGGAAAATAAGCGGGAAATGACGGGGAAATCAGGATTTTTAGGATCAAAAACTAGGGCCCCGTTATAGCAAATCGCAGGCCCATTGCATTCTAACATTTCGTAATAGGGCTTCATCGATCTCCAAGGACGGCCCGAGGCTAAAACAACCAAGTAGCCTTGGTTCGATAGCCTTCGGAGGTAATCCTTGTTCAGCGGACCGATTTTATTGCCCTCATAAAGCAAGGTTCCATCCATGTCGACAACGATCATTCGCGTGCCCATGGAGGGTATTTTATATTGTTTTGTATTTTCTAAGTAGTATTTCTCGTGCAAAAAATGCTTTTAACATTGATAATGTTACCATGATAAAAATCTACACCTCACCATCATGCTCGAGCTGCCGTAAAGTAAAAAAGTGGTTCGACGACCAAAAGATTCCTTATGAGGCCAAGAATATCTTTGGCAAAGAGCTTTCGCGCGATGATTTGATGGAGATTATTGCTAAAAGTGAGAACGGAACGGAGGATATCATTTCTCCTCGTTCAAAAATCGTGCAGGAGAACGACATCGATTTCGATTCGATGACGATCTCCGAATTGATTGCCTTCATCCAGAAGAACCCGTCCATCTTGAAACGCCCGATCATCGTAGATGACCATCGCGTGCAGGTCGGATATAACGAAGAAGAAATCTCTACCTTCTTGCCACGCGCTCGTCGATTGGCGGAACAATATTGCGATCCGCTTTGTGAGAATTACTCATCTTGTCCAATCGCTGCAAAAAGCAAGGCCGCGTGAGCCTTGCTTTTTCTTATTGATTGATTTTTTATTTTTTCAGGGTCGCCATCGCGCGGCGGAATTTGCTTGCGGTGGTAAGAGGAACTTCCACGTGATTCTCTTTTAGAAGATCTAAGAGGATTCGTTCCGCATCCGCCATGTTGTTATATTCGAATTCGATTTCGAAATCGATAACGCCGTTATAGGAGTTGCGGTCTAAAGAAAGTAACCCGCCTTTATAAGGAACATCAATGCGTTCGGTGGTCATGAAGCCGAGGATTTTGAGCTTGCTCACATCGATATCAAGCATCTCTAAGAAGCGCTTTAAATCGGCGGCTGGGAATTCTCCGAAATCGCGGAGCATCGCGAATTGGTTCATCGAAATAATATTCGTTTTTTCTAATAATCCCTGCGAAAGTGGGGTCTTTAAGGTTAATTCATAAACGCCAGACTTCTCACGGATGCGGAGTGCGATGCCTTCTTTGGTCAAGACACGGTCATCGGAATCGATATAGTAATTGGTCTGAAGATAACGTTCTGAATTGGGGAATGCTTTGCAAAGAGTACGATATTGTTCTTGGCTGACAAGAGCCTTAGCTTCAATTTCAATCGCGTTTGACATATGTTACTTCTTCCTTTGATATGTATTATACTTTGACTGCTTATGAATAACACGCAAAACCAAGTAAATGATTTCCTCGCTAGCAACGCCTGGTGGATGGCGTTAGCTCTCGCCGTTTTGATTCTTCTCGTCATCCTTTTGATCGTCTTAAGCGGCAGAAAAAGAAAGAAGAAACAACCAGTCCGCCAAATCGAAGCTTCTAAGTATTATGAAGCGTTAGGCGGAGCGGATAATGTCATCTCGCATAGCCGCACTGGAAGCCGCATCGCACTTGTCTTGAAAGACTATGACGCTATCGACAAAGAGAAAATAAAAGAAGCCGGCGTGGACGGCTTCATTAAGATGTCGGAGAAACTTGTTCTTGTGATCAAAGGCGATGCCGAAGCGGTGGAGCAGGCGTTATTTGGCTCTAACGAGGAAGATGCGTAAGCAAATCCTCGGTCGGCAGTCCCATGACGTTATCGAAGCTTCCTTCGATGTGATGAATTAACGGATAGCCATCTTGAATCCCATAAGCTCCTGCTTTGTCCAGGGGCTTTTTCTTTTCGATATAATCACGGATCAATTCATCGCTTAATACATTGAAATAAACATCGGTTGCCACGGTGCGGGTGATTTCTTTTCCCTTGCCGATATAGGTGTAACCGGAAAGAACGGTTTGCTTCTTCCCTGATTGGCGTTTAAGCATATCAAAGGCTTCCGCTTCGCCTTGCGGCTTGCCTAATACTTCCCCATCTAAAACGACGATGGTGTCGCAGGCGAGTACTTCATCATCTGGATAACGAGCAGAAATCGCATAGCCCTTCAGTCGGCTTTCTTCAGCCGCTAAATCTTTGGCGGGCAAATGCAAAATCCGCTCATCGACATCGGGGACGATGATTGTAAATTCATGGATGACTTTCTTTAATAGTTCTTTTCTTCTAGGAG
>ONWJ01000166.1 GCA_900321535.1 uncultured Erysipelotrichaceae bacterium | reverse complement strand
TTCAAAGGAATTCTGCGGTGGAACCCACGTTAAAAATACTTCTGAGATCGGCTTATTCGTCATCGAAAGCGAAGCCTCGATTGCTAGCGGCGTTCGTCGTATCCAGGCTAGAACTTCCCTTGGCGCATACCGTTACTTGAACAAGAAGCGCGCTTTGCTTGGGCAAGTCGAGTCCACCCTCGGCGTTTCTAGCGATGAAGAAGTCTTGCCAAGAGCCAAATCCATCTTGGAGAATCTCTCGGAAGATGAGAAAGTCATCAAAGGGTTGAAAGACAAACTCGCTTCTAGCTCCGCCAAATCATTGGTGGAGGAATTTGAGGAAGTCTCGGGTAAATTCCTCTTCGTGAAGAAAGTTCAAGGCATGGGCAGAAAAGATCTGCTCACCTTAGGCGATCAGCTCAAAGTCGTCCATGAGAATGCCCTCATCCTCTTGCTTGGGGAAGAAAACGCCCTCGTTTGCTTTGCAAAAGGAAGCTGCGCCACCTCCATTGGAGCTGGCAAAGCCTTAAAAGCCGTCGCTCCATTATTAAATGGCAACGGCGGTGGACGCGACGAGATGGCGTCAGGTTCCTATAAAGATGCATCGCGTCTAGAAGAAGCCAAGAAAGTTTTGGTAGGATTATTAGGGTAAAGGAGTCCCATCCATGATTGAAATCAAAAACGACAACGATATGGTCATCACCCGCGATGACGGCACCGAACAATTGATGAAGATTCTCTTCTTCTTCCATAACGATCAAAGGGAGAAGGACTATTACTTCCTATTTGAAGAATCCAACCCCGATGAGATCATCGTTATGGCCTCTTCCGATGGAACTTCGCTTGAAGAACTTGACGAAGAAGAATTCGACGAAGCCCAACAAGTCTTCGACGCCTATCAAGAAGACCCAACCATCGCGCAAATCAAATAGATGGCAACTTGTTAATCCATAAGGATAAGTGTAAAATCACACACGCTAAATAAGAGGTAAACCAACATGGCAGAAAAAACCAAAATGATCCTTACCAAAGCCGAACGTGAGGCTTTGGAAGCTGAATATCGTCATCTCATCGACGTCGAACGCGTTGACGTCATCGAGAAAATCCAGATGGCCCGCTCCCAAGGCGACCTTTCTGAAAACGCCGACTACGATGCCGCCCGTGACCGTCAGGCTCAAATCGAAGGCCGTATCGTTCAAATCGAAACCATCTTCAATAACGCCGTCATGGCCGAAGAAGTTGAAGGCGGAAGCGGCAACAAGATCGCGATCGGCGACGTTGTCGACTATGAAAGAGATGATGGCAGAAAAGTCACTGTCCGCATTTCCGGAAACGTCGGTGCCAACCCAGAGACCGTTCCTCCAACCGTCTCCAACGAATCCCCGATCGGCAAGGCCTTGCTTGGCCAAAAAGTCGGTGCGAAAGTCCGCGTCGAGGCCGTCACTCCATATAGCATCACGGTCTTAAACATCACCCGCTAAGTTCTATCCAATAGCAACAAGCCATCTTGCAAAAGGTGGCTTTTTTTGCATTTACACGCGTTTTTCGATGTAAATTTCTTTTTCGGCGAAATCTAGCCCAATTGGAAACTTTGGAAAAAGTTTTATCACACTTTCGCGATTTTTGGGAATAAATAAGCGGAGGCACGTTTATGAAAACCATTTTGATCATCGTGGTTGTTTCTCTTGTCGGACTCGTCGCATTCGGCGTTGCCTACAACTTCGTCATCTCGCCTCCGACAACGACCGCGATAACCAGCACCAGCCAAGCCGCTGGGCTAACCCTCACCATCTCCGGAGAAGTCACTCGACCCGGAACCTATGTTTTGGATTCCGGCGCCAAGATGATCGACCTCATCACCGCAGCAGGCGGTACGACATCCAACGCGGATTACCTTGCGTGGAACGCAGAATTCGAATGCGCCAATAAAGGTTCCTATTACATCGCGCCTATCTACGACAACTCCAACACCTGTTCCCTTGAGCCCATCAAGAAAGCGAACCTCAACGCTGACGATGCCCAAACCCTCCAAGAGGTTGCGGGTTTCACCAAAACCGTGGCCAACGCCATCGTCAATTACCGCATCTCCAATTCCTTCGCTTGCCTAGAAGACATGAAGAATGTCTCGGGAGTAGGGCAAGCGACCTACATCTCCACACGTGACAAGTTGACTCTTCGCGGCAAAGAAGCCTGATCCGGCATATGACGCTCCTCCTGCTTTTGTTCTCACTCTGCGCAGGCTTCATCGTTACCGCAGGAGGCGACCCCTGGCTAAGTGGCGGCATGTTCTTTCTTATCGTACCCGTATTCTTTCTTGCCCGTCATTTAGCGAAGTGGCCCTATGTGCTTGCTGGTTTGGCCATAGGGCTGCTTTTGGGTTTATTGCCAAGCGGACCTTATGAAGGAAATGTCGATGGGGTGGGCATTGTTTTATCTTCTAAACCCAATTACGTCATCGTTTGGTCCAACTTCCGTCGTTATTATCTCTCCATCAAAAACCATGATTATCAGGTCCTTGATATCGTTTCCTTCAAAGGGAAAGGCGTCGAGACCTGGTTCACCAATTATGAGTCGCGGTTTGATTTCAAACTTTATCTAGCTCGGCTAGGATGCAAAACCGAAATCAAGCTTTCCTACCATGAACTTCGTCTAGGATTCCCGATTCGCTTCCACGCATGGGAGAATCGCTTTTTAAACAAGCTCAATGAGGAGAGCAGGGGCTTCTATGGCAATTTGCTCTTCCAGCGCAGCGACCTGCAAAGCGCGATCAATGAAGTGGGAAGCGCGCTTGGCTTATTTCATCTTCTTTCTTCTTCCGGGATTCTATTCTCCTTGTTGCTCCGCCTCTTCAAGCGCTTGGTCCATCCCTTTTCTTTGAAGATTCCGCCAGAATGGGCAGGGGCATTGTTTTGCCTCTTTTTCTTGCCGTTAGGCTTTCAGAAGATCGGCATCATGCGCGTCATCTTGATGAACGAATGCCAGCTCATCTTGTATCTAAAAAAGAAGAAAGTGGATGCTTTATCCTTAAGCGCGGCAGTGGGAATCGGGATGTTTGTGATCAACCCATATCTTTCGTTGCAACAAGGCTATCTATTATCGTTTGGGGTATCCTCTTTTTTGCAGTTATCAAGTGATTTCATCAACCGCTTCAAGTTCGTTTATAAGAAGTTGATCACATTGATTTTGATTCATGTTTTCTTGTTTCCTGCCTTAGCAATGACAGGAGAAATCCACCTCTTCGCATTGCCGTTTTCTTTGCTTTTGACCCCGCTTGCTTTCCTTGCTTATGTTAGCGGTTATTTAGGTTTTTTGACGGTGCCGATCCCTTCTTTTTTAGAAGGCTTATCAAGCCTAACAAAAGGGGTCTTATCCGCCTTCTCTTGGGCGGATTTATCTTTTCCATTTCCGATTGATAAGGCTGTGTTCATCTGCATCTATTATTTGCTTCTATACTTTGCTATTTATTTGCTGGAGCTGGGCGATTATTCGCTTGGAATCCGCTTTCCGTTGGTTCTAGTTGCCTGTCATTTATTGACCTTTGTGCCCGTTCAATATGGATTTACTTCGCAGCTGAGTTTCATCAATGTTGGACAAGGAGATGCGATTCTATTAAGAGACCATTCAACCGTCGTCTTGATTGATACGGGAGGGGTCAGTG
>ONWJ01000028.1 GCA_900321535.1 uncultured Erysipelotrichaceae bacterium | reverse complement strand
TGTGCCTCCGCCCCGAATACAAAGTCGGGCGCGTCATCGCTCGTCCCTTCATTGGACCTAGAAAAGGCGAATTCAAGCGCGTCGGCGGAGACCGTCATGATTACGCTCTCTCCCCCGAAGAGAAGACGCATATGAACATCTTGCAAGATGCTGGCTATATGGTTAGCTGCATCGGCAAGATCTCCGACATCTTCAATATGGCAGGGGTCACCAAAACCGTCCACACCGTCTCCAATGAAGATGGCATGGACAAAACCATCGACCAACTCAAAAACGACGATTATACCGGACTTTGCTTCGTCAATCTCGTCGAATTCGATTCCGAATACGGCCATCGCAGGGATGCGGTGGGCTATGCCCGTTGCTTAGAGGCCCTCGATGTGCGCATCGGCGAATTCATCAAGGAAATGAAGGAAGACGATCTCCTCATGATCACGGCCGATCACGGCAACGACCCGACCTTCAAAGGCACCGACCATACCAGAGAGAAAGTCCCGCTTCTTCTTTATTCCCCATCCTTCAAGCATGGCAAGATGCTGGAAGAAAACGATACGTTCGCCTGCATGGGCGCGACGATACTCGAGAACTTCAATCTCAAGAATCGGGAAACACTTCTCGGCAAGCCGCTTAACGAAATCTTCGAATAACGCAAAACCTCCGATCCGCTCGGAGGTTTTCTTTATGCGTAACGTTTGAAAATCGCCTTGAAGATCGTGGTCAATAAATCCACGAGAAGAACCACGGTTATGGCAATCAACGCAATCGCGAACACCGGGGTCAAGTTGGAAGGGTCTTCATTGCGGTAGACGCGGATCGCGCTGCCTAGTCCTGGGTTCGTTTGCCCGGCAACGATCTCCGCCATGATCTCGGTCTTGAAGGAGAGGGCAAAGGAATTCAGCACGCCTAAAAGAATATAGGGGATGGCAAGCGGGATCTTGATCTTGAGGACCTTCATCAGAAAGCGGGCCTGATCGATGCGCGAGGCCCACTTGATTTCCTGAGGAACCGCGTTGATGCCGGAGACGAACGATTCATATAAAATCGGGAAGGCAAGCAATGTAACGATCCATATCGGGGCTCTGGAAGTGCCCGAGAGCACCAGGAAAAAGAAGACAAATGCGGCGGTCGGAACGCTTTTGAGCACGAGGATCAAGGGCTTGAAGAAACGTTGCAATGGCTTGATCTCCCCAGCCAGGGTGCCGAAAAGGAAAGCGAGCAGGAAAGCGTATCCGAATCCTTGCAATGTCCTCCAAAGCGTCATCCCAAGGCATTGATAGATATAACTCTTGCCAAGAAGCTCAAACGTGAAGGAAAAGGTCTCGGCAGGGGAAGGGAAGACGAGGTTCCCTTGCCCGAAAGACGCCGAGATCAAAAGCCACAGCAGGAAGACGAAGACGAGCCCTGATGTGTAAAGGAAGGCGTTACTTGTAATAAATCTCTTCATTGACCTCAATGTTGAAAAGCGTCAAGAAAGTTGCGATGTCATCTTTGTTTTGGAAGGCGTCTTTGTAGCCTAAGCCCATGCGGTTCCCTCTTTGGGTGACGGCTTTCAAGACCGCGGTGGAAGGCACGCCGATCTTGGATTTCATAACGTCTTCTCCTAAGGCTTCGACCTGCTCATCGATGACGCTTGGATTGGCGACGAAGGCGTTGATATCTTTTTCTAGCTCACCTAGGAACGCATCGATCTTGTCGGTATCGGAGTTTGCGTTGACGAAGACGGATGCTTGCATGATGGATTTGCCATCCGATTTCTTGGAATATTCCTCGCTCATGGAGGCGTATTGGTAGGCGTTCGCATTCTTGCTCAAGGCAGGGGTCATGGCTGGCTCAGCGACGAGGACATAATCAACAGAATGATTGTCATCGGTTTCGTTTTTGCCGCTGATGAGGACTTTGGCGGCGTCAGATGCCTCGGGGACGTAGTGGACGTTAGTGAGATTCTCGTAGACATAACGGAAAATCTTGTCGGGGACGTTATTCTGCTGGAAGGCGACGACATAATCGTCTGGGTCCAGCGTCTTGTTCTCGTCGTTTCCGGTTGCGGCAAGGTAGAAATTGCCGAAGGTGATCGTGGCCGCCATCTTGAATGGAGCGCTTTTCTTCATAATCGCGTTGACGCCGGCGTTGGTAGGGGCAATGACGATGTCTTTGGTGGAATTGGGGATCAAATGGGCGATGACGTTGCTCGCGACCGCGTTGATATCCACCATCGGGTTATAGTCATCGAGGGATTGGTCGATGAATTTATAAAGCGCCGCGGCTGGAGCCCCGGTCGGGGAAGCGATTTTCACGTCGAGGACATAATCCGATTCCTCGCTTTCGGAGGAGATTTCTTCGATAGAATCGATGCTTTCTTCCTTGGATTCGGCTTTCTCTTCAGAGGAAATCTTAATCTCAGAGCTAGTTTTCTCTTCGGTGATGTCTTGCTTTTGGCTTTCTTCCGTCGTGGTTGAAGAGGCGGAAGACACGCTGGAAGAGGAGACGGCTGAGCTTGTGGAGGATGGCTGATTCCCTGAGCAAGAGGCAAGCAGGGCAAGGGAAGTTAGGATCAATAGGGCATTTTGGGATTTCATTTTGGGATTCTTCTTTCTTATGCGTAGCATATCTTATAGGTTTTATGTCATAATATCCGTGATTTGAATCACGTTATGAACATTCTTGATACCCTAAACAACGAAGAATCTCGTCTCATTGAGCAAAAAAGCTTCTCCAGAGGAGAACATCTTTACCGGGAAGGCGAAGTCTGCGATGGAGTATTCATCGTCCAACAGGGCCTCATCAAGATCGTTTCCTATTCCTTAAGCGGCGAGGAAATCATCTATAACGAACTAGGCAGGGGGTCTCTATTCGGGAATAACCTTGTCTTTTCCAGCGACCCGAGATTCCGCGGCAACGTCATCGCCTATCAAGAGGGTTCCTTATCCTATATTAAAAAGGAGGCATTGTTAACGTTGCTAAAAGGCAATGAAGAATTCCTCATTGCTTATCTGAATATCCAATCCGACTTCGGCAAGAGCCTCAATGAGAAGATCAAAATCCTTTCATTCCAAAGCGCCGAGGAACGATTGATGTTTTACTTAAGCCAGAGGAACGGGGAGATCCGTTTCAAGAGTCTTTCCTCCTTAGCGGAATCCTTGTTCTTGAAGCGGGAAACGTTGTCGAGGCTCGTGCACAGGCTCGAGCAAGAGGGAAGGCTCGTCTTTAAGGGAAAGAGAATCGTTCTGAAGCCTGAATAAATATGAACCATCCTTCATATTTTTAGAGCGAGTTTAAGACTCGCTTTTTTGATGGAAAAGCGATTGGCCAAAATGGAAACTCAATTCGAAATAGAATCAAACGAAGAATCAGAAATCATTTATCGTACCGCACGCGTATGAGGCACATTAGGAATCAAACTCAATGGCCTCAGGTGAATACCAAATGAATGCCGAGAGTCAGGCCTCAGCAAGGCCGATTAGATCAGATTAAGTCTAGAATGGCCTCAAAGCCGCAAAATACCGATTAGTAGTTTTATAGTTTTCCACCTTATGTGGATAACTCTCACTAGTAGTTTTCATGATTCTTGAATTATGGAATGTGGATAACTTCTTATTTAAGCGTTCATCACTTCTAAAAACCACGTCTAGTTAACATAATGGCCATTATGCGAAGTAATGTCTAAAAATAGAAAATCGCAGCGATTTCAGAAGAGGAGAACCAAATATTTCACCACTTCTACTGCTGCGATTTCTTGCTTTTTGACTTAGGCTTTATGACGGCTATCGCTCATTCTTTCAAGGAGCTCTTCAAGGTTGATGATCCTGCGATTAGCCTCCAAAAATAGATGGGTCACAACATCCTCGGCTTGGCTGATAATCCAGCCAGATTCAGGAGCACCTTCGGAAACTTGAATCTCATAACCTGCTTTCTCAAGCTCTTCTTCCACGTGATTGCGAAGCGCGTCTAAGGCACGTGGGTTTTGGGCGGTCACGAGCACGTAATGGGTCGCGAATGGGGAGAATTCAGAGACGTCCACCACTGTGATTTCTTCCCCTTTGTGCTCCTCTAAGGTGTGTTTGATGATGTCGAGTTCAGTCATTGCTATCTCCTAAGTATTGTTTTACGCATTCCTTGGTCAACGGATTGTCAGTGAAGTCCCACCCCTTCTCTTGGTAGAACTCCATATTGGCTTTTAATACGATCAGGAAGCCTTTCTCGTAGTCTTTGAGGCAGGCTTTGATATATCCCCTACTGTCGTAGCCTCTTGTTGGCTCTATCTTGTCGCTAGAATAGAGAATCTTATCTAGTGGCCCCATATTGGGTTTGCCTGTCGCATGGCAGGCAATCGCATCGAGGATCTCTTGGTCTTGGATGCGAAATTCTCGTTCTGCGAGCAAGGAACCCACGAATTGATGATAGGTCCAAGGAGGAAGCACCAAGTAGCAAGGATACTCTTTCTTCATGATCATCTTCGCGACCTTCTCGCCCTGCTCTTTGGCGATATCATGCAGCAGCCCTGCGATATAAAGCCTCCAAGGCCGCTCCAAATGGTTCTCTAAGGCGATTCGATAAGCCAGACGAGCAACTTCAAGGCTATGGGCGAAACGATGCTCTGTGAGGCGTTTCTTGAGCCCTTGCATGTAATAGAGGCCATGCTTTTCGATGTAATTGCGGACGGAAGATGGCACATCATTATGCTGCAACGCACGTACGGCGCTGGAACTGACGTCTCCGGATTTCCCATAATCCAGGCGAATCATGTGGAAGCGCTCGACCATGTCGGCGTTGATGATGGCCCCAGGGCGCGGGGTCACGACAATTTGGACTAAATCGGCGATCTCATCGGGGCATCGCCATAAGGAAAAGGAATTCGCGCTGTCAGCGCCGATGAGAAGGTAAATTTTCTTATTGGGGTAAAGGGCTTTGTAATGTTTGACGGTATCGATGGAGTAATTGACCTCGGCATTGTTATCGATTTCATAGGTCGATAATTTTAGTGAGGGCGTGCCTGCTTCTTTGATGGCCAAACGAATCATGGCTAATCGAGAAGCAACGTCGGTATTCGGCGTTTTCCAAGGTGGAACGCGGTTTGGGATAAGCAAAACTTCCGCGTTGAACGCTTTGGAAGCGGCAATCGCGATGCGGATATGTCCATTATGGATCGGGTCGAATCCCCCGCCGTAAAGAACAAGATTCTCCATTCGTCAGATCAGATTCCTTGGATGCTTTTTGCTTTTGCGATAGATCACGATGACGTGTCCGATGACCTGAACGACATCGCATCCAAGTTTTTCCTCTAGGATGGCCCCTACTTCTTCAGGTGTATAGGAAGTCGTTTGGAGCAATCCGACCTTGATGAGCTCATTCGCCTCCAAGGCGACATCGATGGATTGGATGAAAGCGTCATCGATTTCCTCTTTGCCGAGGAGATGGCGTTGGGAGATGGTGTTGGCGTGTCCTTTGAGGATGCGTTTTTGCTTTGATGTCAGCATAGTTACCTTTCAAGAATGATTTTGGCGCGGGTCGTATAGATGCCGACGCCTTTTGGAACGTAAATGCGGAAGATTTGGCCGTTGCCAAGGAAGGAGATCCAGCCAAGCCCTTCGATACCGATATCGCGGTATCCGCTTTCGTCGACCTTAAGGTCATAGACATCGAGGTCGCTTGGAGAGACTAAGCGGCTAGAAGATGGGACAAAGCCTTTCTTCTTCATGATTTGGAACAAGGCCAACTGGTCTTTCTTGCCATGATGGCGATAGAGATTGACTTGATCGGAAGCATAGACGCTCAAATTGACTTTCTCTTTGCTAAGGCAATCGATTCTAGCGACGCCGCCAAGGAAAAGCTGCTCATTAGCGGACAAAGCGATGTTGCGCGCTTTCACGCGCTTCGACGGGGTTAGCAAAGCAAATTGATCCGCGTCGACTTTGGTGAGCACGCTGTTATCAAGGCTCGTCCCCGGGGTATCGTAAATCGAAGAGGAGTTATCCAGCGGAATTTCCAAGACCTGGAGATGGGTGCCAGGATAATCGGCACGCTGAATGGAACGTCTGGAATGATTCACGTAGGTGCGTAAGAAGGCGTTGAGGAATAAGGTTTTGCCTGCTCCAGAAGCCCCAATGACATAAACATCATGCCCTGCGCGACGCTCTTCAATCATCTTGGAGATCTCAGCGGTGTCGGACAAGGAGGTGAAAGAAGTCAGCACCACATCATGGTTGGTGATTTGGATTTGGCACCTTCTGAAACGGTGGGCGACGTATTCTTTGAGATAGTCATCATTGACATGAACCGGCAATAAATCGCGCTTATTGGCGATAACGATCATCGGAAGGCCTTGTAGATGCTCGGTGATTTCCGGGACGAAAGAGCATTCAAAGGAGAAAAGGTCCACCACATAGACGATTAACGCGTCTCTAGCTTCCGCATCCTGCACCATGGTGAGGTAATCCTCTTGGGCGCTAGGAAGAGCCGGCGTGACGTTATAACGGCTCTCGGCATAGCAAGAAGCGCAGAACAATAGCTCCGAAAGCGGCTTGTTAAGGTATCTTTCCTCAATGTAACCCTCTTCATGGGGGTCATCGCATTGAAGAATGGCTCCGCAAGAGCTGCAACGTCTGACGAATTGCATGGTAGACATAGTCTATACCTCCTTCCATGACGGGCATAAATGCTCGCGCATGATCTTTTTTCGTTTCGGACGGTCGAAGATTCGGTTGAATTTGGTCCATGGCGGTTCCTTTTCGAACAAAGGCTCCGTCAAGATGACGCGGATACCCGCGCCGTTGCCGGCTTTCACGTCGGTCTGGATTTGGTCACCGATCAAGATGACTTCATCCTTTTTGTAGTTCATCTCGGCCAAAAAGCGTTTTAAAGGGCCGGAGAACGGCTTCTTCATGAAATATCTGGCCTTCACGCCAAGCAATCCGGCGTATTTGCCGACACGCTTACCTGAATTGTTCGATAAAATGTAGATTTCTAGTCCTGCTTCTTGCATCTGTTTAGCCCATGCGATGGTGCGTTCTGAAGGCTCAGAGACGGTATAGGGATCGAGGGTATTGTCCAAATCCATCAGCAACGTCTTAACGCCGAGCTTAGCATAAAAAGAAGCTGGGATTTCAAAGACGTTTTCAGCGTGAGCAAATGGAATGACGCGCTTATTCATACACACATCCTAGCGCATTCGCGCGAATTATCAAGTGGGCAACTTTATGAGGCCCTACCGCCAAACTTCCGATTTTATCGATTGAATTCTTCATTATTTATTACTATAAAACTACTAATTTATTACTAGATAACGTTTAGAAATCATCGTCTCCGAAGATCGAGATCTGTTCGAAGCGCTGAGCGGGTTCATCGTTCTCACTTTCGATGATTTCCACACTTTGAGGTGCTTCTTCACCCGTGATTTCGGGTTGCTCTTCCTCTTCTATCTCCACGATTGGCGGGGCGAACGAAGGCGTGTCCTTATCGATGACGATGCCGTCTTTAGCGTGGACAAATTCGATGCTGACGCCTTTGGGAAGCAGCTTGCCTTCGGGCTTTTTCGCGTATTTGTCCATCGGAGTGAGATAGAAATCCGGGAAGATGATCTCTTTATAAGAGCCATCGCTTAATGTCACGGTGTATCCCACGCTATCGCCCTCTGGGGCTTTGCCCGCATAGATTAGATGATGCGGCTCGCTCTTGAAGGACTTAAAGAGGGTCGTTGCTTTCTGCAAACGCTCGGTTTGCTCGATATTACTTAAGGAGAATACGCGCGTGTGCGCAAGGTCAGTAATCAGCAAGACTTTCTTGTTCTCACCAGGGTTGAATGCCAAAAGCCCGGCGCATTCATCGCCTTTAAACGACGCCGCTTTGACGCCGCTGGAGCTTGTTCCGGTGACCGAGACACAATTCTCGTTATAAAGGACCGCAAGGCCATTAGAAGAGAACAGCATGAGGTTATCGTTGCCGCTGGTGACCACTGCCGCAACGATTTCATCGCCGGTGAGGAGTTTCATCGCACGGATTGGGCGATTGAAACGCTGGGCTGGGAAAGAAGATAGCCTGGTGCGTTTAATCATGCCTCTTCTAGAGAGGATGGTGACGAACAAATCGTCACGGAATGTGCGGACGCAATAAGCGGAAACGATCTTCTCGTCAGGGTCAAGGTTGATCGCATAGTTCACGTGCTGACCTTCATCCAGCCATTTGTTGACTTTTAAAAGATGGACCGGCACATAAAGGTATTGCCCTTTGGTGGTGAACATCAGCATGTAATCGGTAGAATCGCATTGTCCTTGATAAACAAGCGTGTCCCCTGCTTTTAATCCTGGGGCGGCTCCATTGAGTCCACCAGAGCTTCTCCAAGAAGCCAAGGAGGAACGTTTGACATAGCCATCGCGGCTAACGGCAACCATGACGGTCTCTCTTGCCACGAGGTCATCTTTGCGGATGATCGATTTGCTCTTATCTTCTTCTTCGATCACGGTACGGCGGTCATCGCCATATTGTTTGCAGATGGCGCGCAGGTCATCAATGATGATCTGATCGAGTTTTTCTTTGGATTCAAGCACAGCGGTAAGGTTAGCGATCGTATCACGTAAGGAAGCGGCCTCTTCGATGACGATGTTGACGTCGAAATGAGACAACTTATAAAGCGGCATCATGACGATGGCTTCGGATTGATCGGGGGTGAAGCCAAATTCCTTCTGCAAATTGACTTTGGAATCGGCTTTATCCGAGCTGGCTTTGATGACACGGATGATTTCATCGATGATTTCGCTGGCTTTGATCAAGCCTTCGACGACTTCTAATCTAGATTTAGACTTGGCGAGGTCGAATTTGGAGCGTCTGGTGATGACATCCTCTTGGTGAGCGATGTAGGTATCGCAGTAAGAAAGCAAATTCAAGGTCTGCGGACGTCCTTCGACGATCGCGACCATGTTGGCGCTATAAGAGGATTTGAGTTGGGTCTTCTGATAAAGATAAGCGAGGATGGATTCGGGCTTGAATCCTTCTTTGATGTCAATCGCGATTCGAAGCCCGGTTTTATCGGTTTCATCGCGAACTTCTTCGATGCCAGCGATGGTTTTGTCATGACGAATCTTGTCGATCGCATACACCAAATCCTTTTTGACGATGCCATAAGGGATTTCGGTGATGATGATTTGCTGATAGCCGTCTTCATGCTCTTCAATCGAGACTTTAGAAGCCACATCGATGCGGCCTTTGCCGGTAAGATAGATATCCTGCAGCCCTTGGGATTGATAGATGATGCCGCCAGTTGGGAAATCAGGCCCAGGAACAAAACGCATCAATGCCTCAATCGGGCAAGAAGGATGCTGAATGCGATGGATAATCGCGGAAGAAATCTCTTTGAGGTTATGAGGCGGGATATCGGTGGCCATACCGACGGCGATGCCGCTTGCCCCGTTCACGAACATGTTCGGGAAGCGACTTGGCAAAACGGTTGGCTCGAACTCGGTATCATCGAAAGTAAGGCCCATGTCGCAGGTGTCTTTTTCTAAGTCACGGATAAGCTCTTTGGAAACCGCGGCAAGGCGCGCCTCGGTATAACGATAGGCGGCTGGGCCGTCTCCATCCATCGAGCCGTTATTGCCTTGGAAGTCAATTAAAGGTACACGTACCCTCCAATATTGGGACATACGCACCAAAGCTTCATAGATGGAAGAGTCGCCATGAGGGTGATATTTACCCATGACTTCACCGACGATGTGCGCGCATTTCTTGGTTGGTTTTTCGATGGTGTTGCCGGTTTTCCACATCGCGAAGATGATGCGGCGCTGAACAGGCTTTAGACCGTCTCTAGCATCTGGGATGGCGCGGTCTTGGATAACGTCTTTGGCGTAGATGTCGAAACGATCGCCCATGAGTTCATCAAGGGTTGCCACGCGGATGTCTTCTTTGATTTCGACTGGTGCCGGTTTTTTCTTAGCCATTATTTCTTCACCTCATCGATAAAGGAGTCCACCGCATTGAAGACGATGTTCTCTTCAATCCAGTTGCGGCGCAAGGAAGCGTCATTGCCCATCAGGACCGAAATACGTTTTTCCACGACCAGCGGATCTTCGATAGATACGCGCAGGAGTTGACGGGTATGGATATTCATGGTGGTTGCCGCTAGTTGGTCAGCGTTCATTTCACCTAAACCTTTGTAACGAGATACGGTCGCGCCAGGGCCGACTTTCTTTTTCGCCTCGGCCAAGGACTTATCATCCCAAGCGTAGACAATATGGGATTTATCGTTCTTTTTGTAGACGCCATAAAGAGGCGGACAGGCGATATAGACCATGCCGTTAGTGATCAATGGCTTCATGTAATTGTAGAAGAAGGTCAAAAGCAGGATTTGGATATGGGCGCCGTCGGTATCGGCGTCGGTCATGATGATGATCTTGCCATAATGGGAGTCATTGACGTCGAAATCTGCGCCTACCCCTGCCCCAATGGTTTGGATAATGGTCGAGAACTCGACGTTTTGGAGCATTCTCTCCATGGTGACGGAGTCGGTGTTGAGCGGCTTACCACGCAGAGGAAGAATGGCTTGATGGATACGGTCACGCCCGGTTTTGGCCGAGCCGCCTGCGGAATCGCCCTCAACGATGAAAAGCTCGTTGTGTTTGTAATCTTTTGACTGCGCCGCCGCAAGTTTATCGGAGATGATGGCTTCGGTTTTCTTTTGCTTCCCGCTTCTAGCGGCTTCTTTGGCCTTTCTAGCGGCTTCTCTAGCGTTTCTAGAAGCCTGGCACTTATGAATGAGATCGACGGCAAATTCTTTGTGTTCGGAAAGATAATGAATCAACGCATCATAGATGAAGTCAGAGATCAAAGGCAAAATATCTGGAGAAGTGAGCTTTTGTTTGGTCTGAGACTCATAAAGCGCCTTGTCTTCGGGGATTTTGACGGAGATAACCGCGGTTAAACCTTCACGGATATCGTTGCCATCGAGCTTTTGGTTCTCCCTGATGACTTCATTTTGCACCGCCCAGTCATTGACGGCTTTGGTGATGCCGGTGCGAAGGCCGGTTTCATGGGTGCCGCCGTCATGGGTGCGGACAGAGTTCGCGTAAGAGTAGATATTCTCGTTGTAGTCTTTTTGACACCACTGCATGCCAAGCTCGATCTTTATTGGGCTATTGGTGTCTTCAAAATAGAGAATATCGCCGATGGGCTCTTTGTTTTGGTCCAATACCGCAACATATTCGCGAAGACCATTCTCATAATAGAATTCGTGTTCGCGTTTGCTGCGTTCATCTTTGAGGA
>ONWJ01000136.1 GCA_900321535.1 uncultured Erysipelotrichaceae bacterium | reverse complement strand
ATAGCTTTGAGAAAATCACCCAACACCTTCAGAACACGGGTTTCGTATTCCAAGGATCCTCCATCTATGGCGGACTCTCCAATACTTGGGATTATGGCCCATTAGGTGTTGAAATGAAAAACAACATCCGCCGCATGTGGTGGAAGAAATTCGTGCAGGAGAGCCCAACAAACGTAGGACTAGACGCCGCAATCTTGATGAATCCGCGCGTTTGGGAAGCCACCGGTCACGTTTCTACCTTCAATGACCCGATGGTTGACTGCAAGTCCTGCAAAGCGCGCCATCGCGCCGATGAATTGATCAAAAGCGAATTCCCAGAGGCCGATGTCGATGGCATGACCTTCGAGGAAATGGACAAATTCATCCAAGAAAACGAGATTGTTTGCCCGGTCTGCGGTAAAAAGAACTTCACCCCAATCCGTAAGTTCAACATGATGTTCAAGACCCATATCGGGGTCACCGAAGACGCGTCGAGCCTTGTTTATCTCCGTCCAGAGACCGCCCAAGGCGTCTTCACCAACTTCAAAAACGTTCAAAGAGCGTGCCGCAAAAAACTCCCATTCGGTATCTGCAATGCCGGCAAGAGCTTCCGCAACGAAATCACCCCGGGGAACTTTATCTTCCGCGTTCGTGAATTCGAGCAGCTCGAAATGGAGTTCTTCTGCAAACCAAATACCGACCTTGAATGGTTTGAGTATTGGAAAAATTATTGCATCAAATTCGTCGAAAACCTCGGTGTGAAGGGCGAAAATCTTCGTTTCCGCGATCACGAGGCCGCTGAGCTTGCCTTCTATTCCAAAGCAACAACCGACGTCGAATACGATTTCCCAGGCTTAGGCTGGGGCGAAATCCTTGGTATCGCCGATCGAACCGATTATGACTTGAAGCGTCATAGCGATTACTCCAAGCAAGATCTTACCTACTTCGATCCAGACACCAATGAGAAATACCTCCCGTTCTGCATCGAGCCATCCATGGGCTTAGACCGTTTGTTCTTGATGGTTGCAGTGGATGCTTATGACGAAGAGCAAGTCGGAGAGAACGATACCCGCGTCGTCATGCACCTCAAGCCATCCCTTGCCCCGTATCAAATCGGCATCTTGCCGCTTTCGAAGAAACTATCTCCAAAAGCGGAAGAAGTGCTCAACATCCTTAGCAAGCATTTCTCTTGCTGCTTCGATGAGACCGGCTCCATCGGTAAGAGATATCGCCGCCAAGACGAGATCGGCACCCCATACTGCGTGACCATCGACTTCGATACCGAAAACGATGCCTCTGTCACCATCCGCGAACGCGATTCCATGCAGCAAATCCGCATGCCAATCGTCGAGCTCGTCAACTATTTCAACGTCAAATGCTTCCTCTGATAAGTGGTAGCAAATTAGTATAAAATTAGTAGTTATATATACTAAGTATATAAGAAAGGAGGAACATGTACAGCCGAGACCTAATTGAAGCGGTGTTGAAATCCGCTGACATCGTGACCGTCATCTCCTCCTATCTGCACGTGGAGAAGAAAGGTCGCAACTATGTGGCCCTATGCCCATTCCACGATGACAAAAACCCATCGTTATCGATCTCCAAAGAGAAGCAGATCTTCAAATGCTTCGTTTGCGGGACCGGTGGAGACGCGATTGGGTTTGTCCAGAAGTTCGAAAAGATCCCTTATCCCGCCGCGGTACGGAAAGTCGCGGAAATCTGTAACTTCCATGACCCGCGTCTAGTCGATGATGCGCCGAAACTATTCGTCGACCCTGGCATACAGAGACTTTATTCCTGCATCGATGACCTCCAAGTCCTCTATCGTTACGCTTTATCGACCGATGAAGCCTCAAAAGCGCGTGCTTATCTAGAAAAAAGGAACCTTGGCGAGGATATGGTAGAGCGCTTCCAAATCGGATATGCTCCTCTCGATGGGGTCAAAACCATCGAATACCTCAAGGCCAAAAACCATTCCTTGAAAGAAATCGAAGATATCGGCATCGCTCTTGCTAGAGCAGAAGGCAGTGCCGACCATAACGCAGGAAGATTGATCTTCCCATTATTCTCCCCACGCGGCCAACTCGTTGGATTCTCGGCCAGGCAACTAGAGAAAGATGGCACTGCAAAGTACATCAACTCCCCAGAAACCCCGATTTTCCACAAAGGCGAGAACCTCTATAACTACCATAACGTTTCCGGCAGCGCCCATCGCGATGGGTATTGCTACTTGATGGAAGGCTTTATGGACGTGATGTCGGCATATCGAGCTGGCATCAATAACGCAGTGGCGCTCATGGGTACCTCGTTAACCACCGATCAAGTCAAATTGCTCGGAAAATTGCGTTGCGAAATCCGACTTTGTCTCGATGGCGACCAGCCAGGGCAAGTCGCGATGATGAAGAATTCGCGATTATTAGCAAAAGCCGGGATCCCACATCGCATCGTCGATTATCAAGGCGATCTCCGTGACCCAGATGACATCTTCAATGACGAAGGCAAAGAAGGCCTATTAAAACGGCTGAACAATCTCTTGGAGCCAACCGATTTCTACCTAGGTTTCTACCAGTCCTCGGTAGAAGGGAGGACCCAAGAGCAGCGGAAAGCCATCCTCGATGCCTTCTTACCTTACCTAAGAGCCCAAAAGGCAGGCATCGAATATGAAGATGCCCTTCAAAAACTCTCGAAAGCAACTGGCTATCAAGCCGATGCGATCCGAGCCATCGCCCAATCTTCGCAAGAAGACGAGACGATGGAGACAGCAAGCCTCATCACCAAGCGCGTGGTTCCGCAGACCAAGCAGCTTGGAAGGCTCAAAATGGCCGAGAAAAGCTTGCTTTATTACATGCTGAAAGACCCCCGCGCGATCGAGATCTACCAGACTCGAGTCGGTGCCTTCTATGATGACACCTATCGCGAAGCGGCCAATTACATCCTCGATTACGCCCGTTCCCATCCGGGAGAGCAAATTGAAGTATCGACAATCTGTTCCAATTCCATCATGGATGGAAGGGAAGAAGTCTCCAATTCCATCAGCGATCTCGCCTTGGAAAGAGCCCATGAAGATCCTACGGAAGATCTCTTGGTCCGATACGCGAAAACCATCGTGGATGCAAAGAAACAGCAAATCTCCAAGCAAGAGATTCAACAAAGCTTGGCTGAAGGAGATAGCCAAGCCCTTGCCGCCAGCATCCAGGCATATCTCGATGAGCGGCGCAAGGCACTAAAGAAATAAGCGAAAGCACAAAAAAGGAGTGGAATGATATGGAAAAGAAGAAAAAAGGAAAAGCCGTCGAAGAAGAGGAAGTTCTCGACGAGATGGATGATGTCGTCATCGATGACGATGAAGAATCCGTCGCAAGCTTAGATACCATTAAGAAGCAATTCCTCAAAAAGGGAAAACAAGAAGGTTACATCAATACCGGCGACGTCATGGACGCGACGGCCCATCTTGACCTTTCCGACGATGATTTCGCCTCTTTGATCGACTTCTTCCGCCAAAACAACATCGAAATCGAATCCGATGACGATGATGAAGCCGAAGTCGACGAGATGATGGATATCCCCGAAGATCTCGAGGCCATGGAACAAGAAATGCAGGAGGACGAAGTTGACGTCGATGATGACGAAGACCTCTCTCCTGATGATAAAGAAGCAGCCGCGCTCGTGGATTTTGCCCATATCAACGTCGGCGAAGTCAAAGTCAACGACGCGGTGAAGATGTATTTGAAGGAAATCGGCAAAGTCGATTTGCTCACCGCCGCCCAAGAGACCGAACTTGCTAAGCGCATCGTCGCTGGAAGCAAACCAGATGCCACCGAATGGGAAAAAGAAGATGGCAAGATGGCCAAAGATCAGCTCATCACCGCCAACTTGCGTCTCGTCATCTCGATCGCCAAGCACTATGTCGGTAGGGGCATGCACTTCCTTGATTTGATCCAAGAAGGCAACATGGGCTTGATCAAAGCCGTCGAAAAGTTCGATTACACCAAAGGTTTTAAGTTCTCTACCTATGCCACCTGGTGGATTCGTCAGGCCATCACCCGTGCTATCGCCGACCAAGCCCGAACCATTCGCATTCCAGTGCACATGGTCGAAACTATAAACAAGCTCGTGCGCATCCAGCGCCAGTT
>ONWJ01000163.1 GCA_900321535.1 uncultured Erysipelotrichaceae bacterium | reverse complement strand
CAGACCATCGGGACAAACTTTAAGATGCGATTCTTCCAAGATTCGGTTTTATCGAAGAAAAGCATCTTTAATAGAAGTGGCAAAAGAAGCAACATCCAGAACGCCAAAGTGGGCCTAGAGCCACAGATAATGACAAAAGCGAAACCTGCTAAACCAAGCATGATGCGAGGATGAGCTTTGCGATAGGCTTCTAACACCAGAGGAACAAACCAGCAGATGCCCATGATGCCATAATCGAATGCGACACGATATTTGAAGTCGGTCACGCGGAAGCAAACCATATTGAAGATCATCGAGCCAGATGCGATGCAAAGCACGAGCAGCGCATAGCCAATCGGGTTTGGTTTGAACTGGAAGAGTTCGACTAAAACAATAGAAAGGTAGAAGAACGCGCCTAAGGTCAAAATAAAGGCAAAGAATTGAAGATAAAGACCAGTTGCGGCGCAGTGGGTGATCCAATAGACCGGGAAGGAAACAAGAATGACCGGCGCAACACCAAAATAGGAATAATAATGCCCGTTGTAGAAAGCATGGTCCCAAAGATAAGTTGCCCCCGCTGCTTTTCTAGCCGCTGGATCATAAACATCCATTCCAAGCGCGACAAGTTTAGGGTCAGGATAAACGTCTAGATACAGATGTCCTTTATTCAAGCCGTCGAATAGTTTTACATAAAGATCTACATTGCTGGTCGCTAAAACGTCTCGCTCAACAGGGTAATCCAGCAATAGTTGCCCCGGACCTCTTGGGGAGACTAGCGCAATAATAAGCAAAGCGATAACCGAAACGCCTACGCCAACCAAAACCGTGACTTTTGCCGCCCCAGTTTTGCTTGGCATCTCGGTAATCTTTTTGGCAATGGAAGGGGTTTTTGCAAGGAAATAGCAAATTGCAAAAACAAATAAATAACGAAGCGGCGATACTTTATAGGCAATCGGGGCATTAATAGTCAGCTTACGGAATGTCCATTCGTGAACGTTGTCTTTTCTGGTTGTTTCAATGTTGAAAGTGAAACGATACTCGTTATAGCTTTCAACCAAATTGATATCACAATAGGACTCATAAGAAGCGTTGACGTCATAGGCGATGAGGCGAGTCCAAGTCAATCCGCTTCGATAAGAGACGACAAGTTCAAATTGAGAATTGGTTTTATCGAAGACGAAGGATGCGTATTTGGCGGTGTCCTTTTCAAGATGGCTCACGATGATATAAGGAGAATTTGTGTTCGCGGTCAAACTGCCATCTTCGTTTTTGGTGAACCCAGAATAAGCAAGGTGCGTTGTATCGCTAGGATCGATAGATATTGGGTTCGCGTTTTTCTTTAGTGACGCACCGTTATAAAACATCGCATCGACCAATAGAAAAACGGTTAATAATCCAGCGGAAACACCTACACGGGTCGCCTCTTTTCTTGTTGGCTTCTCTTTATTTCGAATACACGCCCACACTAATTTGCCTGGATTGATGAAGGAAAGCACTAAAGAAATGGCTAAGTAATACCAAAGGCTATCTAACGCTTTCGCGTGAGAGAAGAAAGCAAGTCCGAAAAGGAAAACAATAAGGCAGAAAAGGAAATTGATGGCAGAAGAAAAGCCGCATTCAATCAAGAAGTTTTTCCAATCAGGTTTTTCCTTCTTTCGGATCCAACGCACATAAAGCGGTATGGCGACAACAAGGGGGCTGATGATAGAAGAAAGTAAGACGGCCAGAAAGTGCATATCGAGAATTATAGAGATGTTTTTTCTTTTATAAAGAACCCTTGGGGATAAATGTGGCCACTATCTTTTTTTGGCTTTATTTTCGTATACGTTACAAGAGAAATCTTTCTTTGAATTCGATAAGATTATGGTGTCGTAGCAGAAAGCATTTCGCAGGGAGGCTTGCAATGTCTAATAACTTTATTTATTACTCGCCGACAAAAGTCTATTTCGGGAAAGGCGTCGAAAATAAATTGCCTAACTATATCAAGGAGTTCGGGGGAACTTCTGTTTTGCTCGTTTACGGCGGGAAAAGCGCGATTCGATTAGGATTAATCGATTTGGCTAGAAAGCTTTTATCCGAGGCAAATATCCCTTGCGTTGAACTTGGTGGAATCGTTCCAAATCCTAGACTAAAAGAAGTTTATAAAGGTATTCAATTAGGCAAGGATAATCACGTCGATTTCATCTTGGCCATCGGCGGAGGAAGCGTCATCGACACCGCAAAGGCTATCGGTTATGGCCTAGCTGAACCGGGTAAAGATGTCTGGGAACTATTCGATGGAAAGCGCAAAGCAACAGGTTGCGTGCCCGTTGGCTGCGTCTTAACCATCTCGGCGGCAGGCAGCGAGTTATCCAATAGCTGCGTCATCCGCAGCGATGAAGAAAACCGCAAAGGATCTTATGCAGATAATCTTTCTAGACCCAAATTCGTTGCCTCTAATCCAGAGTTCACCATGACGCTCCCTGATTACCAAACCATGGCGGGCTGCGTTGATATCATGATGCATACGATGGAACGTTATTTCACTTCCAAAGGGAATATGGAGCTCACCGATGAATTCGCCGAAGCACTTCTTCGTAGAACAATGGCGGATGCGATCATCCTCCACCAAAATCCAAACGATTATGAAGCACGCGCAGAAGTCATGTGGGCGAGCAGCCTCTCACATAATGGCCTCACTGGGTGTGGCAACGGCGGGGATGACTTTGCCACTCACGGCCTAGAAAAAGAAATCGGCGGCATCTATGACACAACCCACGGGGCAGGACTAGCCGCGATTTGGCCAAGCTGGGCAAGATACGTTATGAAAGATTGCCTCCACCGCTTCAAAAAATACGCTTTGAACGTAATGAACGTTCCAAACGTTGGCAGTGACGAAGAGATTGCTCTTGCTGGCATCAAAGCAATGGAAGAATTTTATCGTTCCATCAACATGCCGACGAATCTAAGAGAGCTTGGCGTCAACTTAACAGATGAACAAGTTCATGAGCTCGCCGTTTTATGCGCATTGCATAACGGGGGCAAGCGCGGTGCCGCGAAAGTGCTTTATCAAGATGACATGGAAGCCATTTACGCGATGGCAAGATAAAATTCATAATTCCGTTTTCTTTGCAAAACCTGCTTGTTTTAATTGAAAACAGCGTTGTTTTGATATGGTTAGGAAACTACAATATTAGCAATGAAATCATTGAAAAACCTTTTCCGTTATGGCCCTGGACCAAGTTCGAGCCACACGATTGGGCCTTATGTTGCTTCCAGTCGTTTTGCTACGTTTTTAAAAGAAGGCGAACCCGTTAAAGTAACCTTCTATGGATCGTTAGCCTATTCCTTCCGTGGCCACCATAGCGATGGGGCGGTCGCTTCTGGTTTAGAAGGCCATCCTGTCACTTTCGTCATGGATAAGGAAACGGTTCCACCGCATCCTTTGATGATGCGCTTTGAAGCCGAGAGCGCCCAGCATGTTTATTTCTCATTAGGTGGCGGCGCGGTTTATAGCGCGAGTGACCCTTACGTGAATGAGAAGGAAGTCTATCCTTTCACCACTTACCGCGAATTCGCGAGAGCCTATCACGAATCCGGCGCTGCTTCGGTTCCTGATTTTCTTCGCACCTTCGAAGATAAAGATCTCGATGCCTATTTGACTGACTTGCTGAAGAAGATGTTTCATGCGATTGAATTAGGGTTGAGCACGTCAGGAAGAATTCCTGTGAATAACAACCCAAGACTACAAGTTTCACGCAGCGCGAAAGCAATCTATGCTCGAGCAAACGAGACCGAAAAAGGGCACGGAAGACGTGAATTGCTCCTTTCGGCTTATGGTTATGCTGTGGTAGAAGGTAGCGCGTGTGGAGATAAAGTTGTCACTGCACCAACCTGTGGATCTTCAGGTGTTTTACCTGCGGTTTTATATTACCTTTACCATGATCAAGGCGTGCCTTTTGCAAAGCTAAAGGACAGCCTCTATATCGCTGGCATGATTGGCAACCTTGTGAAAGAAAACGCTTCTATCGCAGGGTCAGTTGGAGGATGCCAAGCAGAGATCGGCACCGCAACTTCGATGGCGGCCGCTGCCTTAGCCTATGTTGATGGTCTGAACCTTCACCAAATCGAGTATGGCGCAGAAGTCGCGATGGAACATTTCTTAGGTCTTAGCTGCGACCCGGTGGATGGTTATGTTGTCATCCCGTGCATTGAGCGAAATGGCATCGGAGCGATTCGCGCTTACGATAGTTTCCTCTACGCGAAACACATCGAACCAATCCGTCGAAACCAAGTCAGTTTTGATGAAGTTGTGAAAGCTATGAAGCTCACTGGCGATAGTTTGGACACCAAATACAAAGAAACCTCGCTCGGCGGTTTGGCTGAGATTTTGAAAGAAACAACAGCAAAATAAACTAGTTTTGCAGGCTTTTTGTGTTTTTTAGTTATTTGCGATATGGAAATCGCTATTTTCATCTACCTCAAGAGTGAGGTCTGCTTTTCTTGATTGATGAAGGATGAGATGAAGGTTTGACATGTCGCTTCGATCGACGAACTTCGTCGCTTCTACTTCATCCACCCCAGTTTGAACCCTTCGGTCAATTAACCGCCGACGAAGCATTGCTTCATCGCCTTTCATGAAGATGGTGTAGTCCGCAAATTCAGCAAGGTCTTTCCATTCGCCCTCTTCAAGCAAAAGATAATTTCCTTCAATGAGGACGATGTTCTTATTTACAGTTATCACATCTTCGATTGGGTTATGAATCGTGCGGTCATAAACTGGCCAGGTGACCGTTTTGCCATCTGCGATATCTTTGATTTTCGCTTTCATCTTGGCCACATCAAAGGTAATCGGCGATCCTTTGATTTTCACCAACGGGATTGTCTCCCCGTCACGAGTAATGAAATGACTTAATAAATAATCTTGGTAATGATGAAAGCCGTCCATCCCTAGAGATTGGACTGGGGTCATGCCTTCTTGCTGCGATGATAACGATTCTAAGAACGCGACAAGCGTGCTTTTCCCTGCTCCAGGAGGACCAGCAAGAAAGACCACGATCCTTCGCCCTGCTTCTTTTTGCATATTGTTTAGCCTACGAAGCAAGGGAATAAAAATCTTTTGAGTCGCAGCTTCAGAGAAATTCGCTTTCGTTTTCAACCCGTTAATCAATAGGTAATGGTCCATAAACGATGGTTATTTAGCCTGTTCGATTTTCACGCAGAGGCAAAGGATTCTCATCGCGATCTCAAGTTCTTCTAAACTTGGACAGCTTGGTGCGATACGAATCACCGAATCTTCAGGGTCGTTATGATATGGGAAAGCGCATCCGGCTTCTGTGAGAATCACCCCACATTCGCGGCAACGCTTGATGACTTTGCTTGCGCATCCCGGCACTCGTAACGTGATGAAATAACCGCCCTTTGGGTTATTCCAACTCGCGTTTTCAGAAACTTCTTCCTTCAAAATGCGTTCCACCAACTCGAATTTTGGACGCAGGATATCCGCGTGTTTTCTCATTTGCGATTTTACGCCCTGCAAATTTTTGAAGAAGCGAACATGACGGAGCTGATTCACCTTATCGAACCCGATCGTCTGAACGCTCATGCGTTGCTTGAGCTCTTGGATGTTCCGTTCGCTCGCTGCCACCGCGGCGATCCCGCTTCCTGGGAAGCTGATTTTCGAGGTCGAGGTGAATTTATAGACAAGGTCGGGATTCCCCGCCTTCTTGCATTCGTCCAATATCTCCAGCAAGAAATCCTGGTCATCCTCATACAAATGATGGACGGAGTAGGCGTTATCCCAATAGATGCGGAAGTCTTTCGCCGCCGGCTTTAGCCGGGCGAAGCGCTTCACCACCGCTTCGCTATAGGTGGTTCCATCGGGGTTTGAGTATTTTGGGACGCACCAGATGCCTTTGACGTATTCGTCTTTCACCAGCTCTTCCACCATGTCCATGTCAGGGCCTTCTTTCCCCATCGGGACATTGATCATCTGGATGCCGAAATACTCGGTGATGGAGAAATGACGGTCGTATCCTGGAACGGGGCAAATCCATTTGACTGGTTTATCGAGTTTCATCCAAGGAGTGGAGCCAAGAACGCCATGGGTCATGGAGCGGGACACACAATCGAACATGATGCTCAAGGAGGAGTTACCATGGATGATGATGTTTTCAGGACTCACCTCGATAATGTCACCTAATAACCTCTTGCATTCAGGGATGCCGCCTAGGACACCGTAATTGCGGCAATCGATGCCGTCTTCGCAAGTAAGGTCTGCCTTAGAATTCAAAACGTCCATCATCGGCATGGAGAGGTCCAGCTGTTCTTTGCAAGGCTGGCCTCTTGCCATATTGATGGACAAACCTTTGGATTGATATTGTTGAAATTGTTTTAGAAGTTCTTCTAACGATGCCATGGGACATACTATAAAGGTTGTCTTTTAAAATGCAAAACTTCACACTCTTTAAATAGACGAATTTTTAAATATTACCGCAAAACCCCTATAAAAAATCGAGTAGAGCGGCGAGGTTTTAATCTCGCCCGCCCTCTCACACCACCGTACGTGCGGTTTTCCGCATACGGCGGTTCCAATCAACAT
>ONWJ01000160.1 GCA_900321535.1 uncultured Erysipelotrichaceae bacterium | reverse complement strand
ATATTTCCCAGGAGGCGATTGCCTCTGTGGTCGGCAAAGCCGTTTGCGATTGCTACGGCGTAGCCGGGCTTGCTTCGAAAGCCTCGCTTCGCGATGTCGCCAGCGAGATTTTGAAGACCAAAGATTATGTCAAAGGCATTTATTGCAAAAAAGCGAAACAAGGCTATGAGATCGACGTCTATCTCTATGTCTATTACGGCGTGAAAATCCCCGAGATTCTTTCCGAAGTGCAAAAGAAAGTCAAATACGTCCTGCAACAGACCTTTGAGATCAAGCCTCACAAGGTCAATGTTTACGTTCAGGACATCAAAGAGATTGACTGACCATGAAACATATTGACGCGAAATTATTGAAACAGATGCTCCTATCCGGGGCTAACAATCTATACAACCACTACCCAGAAGTGGATCAGCTCAATGTTTTCCCTGTCCCTGACGGAGACACGGGCATGAACATGAATCTGACCGTTTCTAGCGGTGCTCGCGAAATCGAAAACCGCCCAGACAACGATGATTTATATGCCTTAGCATCGAGCTTTTCCCGTGGCTTATTGATGGGCGCTAGAGGCAACTCCGGCGTCATCACCAGCCAGATTTTCAAAGGCTTCTCCAACGCCATGCAAGGCAAGAAGACCCTGACGGTCTTAGACCTTGCCGAAGCCTTCGTCTCGGCCAAAGAAGTGGCCTACAAAGCCGTCATGAAGCCGGTGGAAGGCACCATTTTGACGGTCATCCGCGAATCTTCCGATGCCCTCAAACTCATGGTCAAAGAGAACATGTCGATCGAAGACGCGATGGACCTCTTCCTAGAAGAAGCCAGAAAATCTCTTGACCATACCCCGGAACTTCTCCCGGTTTTGAAAGAAGTCGGCGTCGTCGATAGCGGCGGTGCGGGCTTGGTTTATCTCATCGAAGGTATGGCGGAAGCGACCCATGGTTATGTCGTGATCCGCAATGCCGATGTCGGCGAGACTCCAGTCGCCCCAGTTATCAACAGTGCTTATGCCGGCGCTCAGCTTTCTGAAGACGAAGAAGGCTATGGCTATTGCACCCAATTCATCTTGCGCATTGGCAAAGCCGAAGATGGCAAGAAGCCATTTGATGAGAAAAAATTCTCCCGCTTCCTTTCAACCCATGGCAAGTCGATCGTCACCGTTCGCGATGACGATATCGTCAAAGTCCATGTCCATACCCTCACCCCGGGCAATATGCTCAATTATGCCCAGCAATTCGGCGAATTCGTGACCATCACGATCGAGAATATGTCGGAAGAGCACGATAACATCAGCCAAGGCAAGAAGGCCACGGACTATGATATCGGGCATGGGGTCCACGAAGAGAAGAAACCCGAGGCCCAAGCTGAAGACGAAGGCCCGGTCGAATTCAAACCCGAGAAGGATTTCGCCCTCGTTGCCGTTTCTAGCGGTGCTGGTTTAGATGAGATGTTCACCCAACTTGGGGTCGATGTCATCGTCTCGGGTGGCCAAACCATGAACCCATCCACCGAGGATTTCGTCAAAGCCATCGCCAAATGCCACGCCAAACACGTCTTCCTTCTCCCCAATAACTCCAACATCGTCTTGGCCGCTAGCCAAGCTTGCGAAGTCTGCGAAGGCGGGGAAGTTACCGCATATGTGGTGCCAAGCAAGACCATCCCGCAAGGATTATCCGCTGCTATGAGCTTCTCTTTCGCGGGAGAAGATCCTGAATCCATCCTCAAGACGATGAAGGCTAGCCTCCGCAAAGTCAAATCCGGACAAGTCACCTACGCAATCAAAGACACCGATATCTCAGGCGTTCATATTACCAAAGGCTTCTACATGGCCATGAAGGATAAGAACATCGTCTCCTGCGTGAAGGACAAGATGGTGGCCTTATCTGACCTCATCGCCTCTTTGGTGAAACGCACCGCCAGCGTCCTCACGGTCATCGTCGGCGAAGATGTTTCCGATGAAGAGCTCGCTCAAGTCGAAGAAAGTCTCAACCAAGAATATGGCGATAGCCTCGAAGTGGTGGTCTATCGTGGCGATCAAGCGGTCTATTCCTTCCTTGTCGGCGTCGAATAAGCATCTATCAAACCTTTATGAGGGGATCCGTCCCCTCTTTTGTTTTGTAGGGGCCATTTTTGTCGCATAAAAACGCTTAATTTTGATGATAAATGACAAATAATTTAGATTTTATCTATAAAACGATGAAAAAAATTGCCGCATAAATTTGCTTAATATATTGAAAACAAATGGGTTTGTCAGCGTTTAGACCCCTAATAAATGGCGCGATTCGAATGTATCAAAACTTGGTTGTCCAGTAGGTGGACAAGTAAGTTTTGAAGACATATGAAACGGCCTTATCCGTTTTATAATGCTCGGCTCCTGATTCGATATTTGTTCCATTTCTAAACTCACGAGAACATCGATTAAACCGT
>ONWJ01000151.1 GCA_900321535.1 uncultured Erysipelotrichaceae bacterium | reverse complement strand
TTTTCAAAAAGCTAGATTTCATCGAATAAATATTTGCAAAAAAATTTAAAAAACTTTGTAAATAGATGGAAAATCACTGCTTTTTATTTGATTCCATAAAAGAAAGGCCACGATGTGGCCGATATCTTTATATATAAGCGCGTACGCGCGCGAGGAATGATTAGATGCCGATCTCTAAATCATCACAGATAGAAAGATAGTTACGGAGTCTTCCTAGCACTTTATCAAGTCCAGGATCTTTTCTTCCATCCCACACCATCTGGGTATAGCAGACGAGTTTGATCTTCTCTTCGATTTTTGTATCGTTCTTGCCGAAATAATCTTCAATCAATTGGGCATAGATTCCCACCGCTTCCTCGAAGGAAATTCCAAAGAAGGATTTGCAGTTCTCATGGTCATCTTCGTTATAAGCGATATATGAAGCATAAAGCGCGGCTAATTCAAAGATTGGATGGCCAACCGAGAAGGTGTCCATGTCGATGAGTAGCAATTCCCC
Organism: uncultured Erysipelotrichaceae bacterium; assembly: GCA_900321535.1. Lineage (GTDB taxonomy): Bacteria > Bacillota_I > Bacilli_A > RFN20 > CAG-826 > Alloenteromonas. Next base: position 7,786 of record ONWJ01000151.1, on the reverse strand, counting down.
ATTTTGCACCATGACGTTCTTCAAATGGCAATCGCCATGGACAAATGTCTTGCGGTTAGGGATAGAGGAAATCAGTTTCTTGAGTTTCACGTATTCTTTTTTCTCTAGAAGCGGCTTGATATCCTCGACTTTATCTAAATATGCCTTCTTGATATCAGGAATCATCGAGTTCTGGCATTCAGTAGTATTGATCGTCTTGACCAAGTCGGCGTATTTCTTGATGTATTCTCTCTTTTGCTCTGGGTGTTGGATCAGGGCTTGCTGCAAGGACATGCAGTCGAGTAGTTCGAAGCAAACGCCCTTTTTGCTACCGACATTGACAATATCATAGGAAATCGCGGTTGGTATGCCTAAAACGAAGGCTTCTTTGGCCAAAGAGAGCTCGCGCTCGATCTGATCTGGGTCGCTTGTTTGGTTATAGACTTTGACAACTGTGTCCTTATCCAGTCGATAAACCGTTGAGAAATAGCCTTCTCCGATGATTTCTGCGTTTGTGACATCCACGCTTCTTACCATCTTATGAATCGGCATGAGACTCGTGAACCCGGTCATCTCGAAAACATCGAGCACTTCAGTAGAAACATTAATAATCGAGAAATCCTCGAATTGATTCCGCAATCTCAAAACGACGCGCAAGCCAGCGCTGGAGATATAAGAGAGGTCTTTTAGGTCTAAAACAAGGCGCTGAAAAACTTTGCCTTCGATGACTTCGTCTATCTCATTGGAAACATGTTCCGCATTCACGGAATTGAGCTCGCCATCGAGATAAATCGTCAATGTCTCTTTTTCTAGAAGATGTTTTAGCATGCTTGTTGAGAGGAATCTAAAAATCCTTTGGAATATTATCCTACAAACACTCAAACAAAGAAAGTTTTCAAACAAAAAGCAGAGGACGTGCCTCTGCCAGATGTTATGTTTCTTATTCCACCGCGATGATGAACGGATAGATGTTTTGATTTCCTTCAAATTCCATCAGATCGAACATGTCGAAACGTTCATGGACATAATCGCGGAAGGCTTGGCGATCCTCTGGGGTCGCATCTTTTCCATAGAAGACAGTGATGACAGCTTTATCATCGATATCTTCGATGGATTCAAGCATTCCTTTGGTGGCCTCAAGAAGCGACGGAGCACTGGATTTGACCGCGCCTTGGGTGATGCCGATATAATCGCCTTCATGGATTTCTAGGCCATTATTGACGGTATCGCGGACTGCGCGTGTCACTTCGCAGGAAATGACATTGTCGATCTGCTCCTGGATGGTGGCGAGATTGGTCTCCACATCGAAGGACTCGAAGTCCACCATCGAGATTGCGCTATAGGCTTCAATGCAGGATTTGGTCGGCACCACGAAGATTTTGGACTCGGAATATAAATCCGCGGCCTGCTTGGCGGTGAGGATGATGTTGGAGTTATTGGGGAAGACGAGGATTTGCTCGGCGTTGACTTCGCCAAAGGCTTTGACGAAATCTTCGGCCGATGGGTTCATCGTCTGTCCGCCTGGGATGACATAGTCCACTCCCATCTCTAAGAACATCGCCGCGATCTCGGTGCTTGGGGCAACCGTAATCATGCCATAGGCTTTGCGGTTGTTCTTCTTCTCTTCCAGCTCTTTGAGCATGACTTCGTTATGCTGGATGGACATGTTCTCCATCTTGAAAGAGATGAATTCACCATAACGCTGGGCGAAGTCGATGACTTTGCCTGGGGTTTTGGTATGAACGTGCACTTTGACGATGGTGTCGTTTTGGATGGCGACGATCGAATCGCCTAAGGTTTCTAAAAATGCGATTAATTCGGATAAAACGAAGTTTTTCGGTCCTTCTTTGGCGTTCAAAAGCTGCATGATGAATTCGGTGCAATAGCCATATTCAAGCTGGCTATTGACATCGAAGGGGATGTCCCCATCGGCAGCGACGCTATTGGAAGGTCCGTTGAATTCGATGTCCTCGACTTCTTCGCCGGCGATTTGCTTGTACATGCCGTCGATGATCGCGACAAGCCCCGCACCGCCGGAGTCGATGACCCCTGCTTCTTTCAAAACCGGAAGAAGGTTCGGGGTATTGTCCAAAGAGGAATACATCTTCTTCAGAAGACGACGGAACAGTTCTTCAAAGGAATGGATATCGGAAAGATGATCCAAAACATAGTTGGTGCCTTCTCTTGCAACGGTGAGGATGGTGCCTTCGACAGGTTTGACAACCGCGTCATAGGCTTTGGTAGTTCCCGAGCGAAGAGAGGAGGCAAATTGGGTGATATTGGCTTCTTTTAATCCCTGCAAGCCATCGGCTAACCCGGCAAAAAACTGGGAAACGATGACGCCGGAATTCCCGCGTGCGCCAAGCAACATGCCAGAAGCAAGCTTGGATGCGACATCGGAAATGTCATTCATATCGGCCTTGGCCATGGCCTTGATTCCGCCGGTGACGGTCGCGGTGATGTTGGTGCCGGTATCGCCATCGGGAACAGGGAAAACATTGAGCTGGTTGATGCGCTCATACTGGGTCTTGATGTCGCGGTAGCCGTTTTCAACCATCGCGGCAAAGAGTTGGCCATTCAGTGATTCTTCCATTTTTTACGTCTTTCAAAAGTGAAAAGCCCCGATGAAATCGAGGCATTTCATGTTTTTGTTATTCTTGACCCTCAAAGGTCACTTCTTTGCCGAAACAATAAGTGATCAATGTGCCTGGGCCGGTAGAGGCACCGACGATTGGGTCGATCGGGCCAACATAGATTTCGCCTGGCTTGCAAAGGCGGAGGATTTCCTCTTTGACAAGTTCGGCGGCCTTTTCGTCGTCGGCGTGGGAGATATAGATGGTCGAATGCTCGACATCATCGCAAGCCTCAACGGCAAGACGGGCGATCTCAAGGATCGAGTTCTTGCGGCCTTTGACGCTCTTGGCGGCGACGTTGTTGCCTTTGGCGTCCGAGATTAAGATTGGCTTGACGGCAAAGATGTTGCCAAAGAAAGCCTTGGACGCTTTGACGCGGCCAGCTTGCTTCAAATAGGTAAGGGTCTCAACCGTGCCGAATTGGTTCCAACGGTTGACGTTTTTCTTCAAGAAATCGACGACCTCATCGAGGGTTTTGCCTTCAGCGCGCATGGCGGCAGATTTTCTGGCCATGTCAGCGATCGCGAAGTTGGAGTTCAAGCCATCGAAGCAAACGATCTTGGCTTCTGGATGCTCTTTCATGATCTTCTCAGCGACCTTTTGGCCCGCTTCGACGGATTTAGAAAGTCTGCCAGAGCAAGCGATATAAAGGATATCGCAGCCTTTGTTGACATATTCGCCGAATTTCTCTTCGAAGGTTGGGACCGGAACTTGAGAGGTGAAGACTCTCTTGCCGTGTCTCATGATGTCGAAATATTCATGGAGAGAATAGCCTTGATCGTAGTCTGGAGAAGCGACGACGTCTTTGTCATCGATGGAAACGGTCATCGGGCAGATGTCATCGACACCGAATTGCTCGCGGGCTTTTTTGCCAAGTGCGGCGATGGAGTCGACGATGATAACGAATTTACGATTTGCCATTATTTAGAATTCCTTTGCTAGTTAGAGTTTTTCATTTGGTTCATGATGCGGCGGATTTCCTTCTCGGAAGGCTTTCTGCCCATCGATTGATACATCAAGCGGATTTGTTGCTCGGTAATCGGCGGGTTTTTCTGAAGTTGACGCTTGAAAAACCATCTTGCGCCGAAAAAGCCTGCGACCGCGCCGAGGATCAAAGCGGCAATGACGAGGCCAATCCATGCACCAGTCGGCATGATTATGCCCTCCCGTCGTATTTGCCGGTAGCGGTATCGACGGAGATTTTATCGCCTTGGTTGATGAAAAGCGGGACGCGGATCTTTAAGCCAGTCTCAAGGACGGCATCCTTGGAACCGCCGTTGGAGATGGTGTCGCCACGGACGCCTGGCTCGCATTCGACGACTTCAAGCGCGACCTTGGAAGGAAGCTGGACATCGAGAACCTCATCCTCATAGCGGACGATGGTGACTTCGCTATTGGGGGCGAGATATGGGATGATATCGGTGTAAATGTTCTTGGAAAGCTCGATTTGCTCGTAGGTTTTGCCATCCATGAAGACAAGGGTCTCACCGCCGTCATAGAGGTATTGCATGACGGATTTATCAATGTGGATGTCCTCGACACCGTAGCCGGAGTTACGGGCGAGTTCGGTGATGGCGCCGGTTCTGAGGTTTTTGACTTTGACTTTGGCGACCATCTTTCTCATCGCGGTTTTGTTGAGAAGGATGTCGATGACACGATAGAGGTTATCTTCATCGATGAAGTAATTGCCGGGACGCAATTCAGTAACGTTGATCATAAATGATGCTCCTTATGTAAAGATAAGCGAGAGTTCTCGCAACGAGGCATATTATAAACAATGTTTATAAGGAAACAAAGTGGCAAAAAAGGACCCCTATTGCAAGAGGTCCATGATGACTTGATGGGCTAATTCGATGCCTGCAACAGGTGGAACGAAGGGAGAGCTTCCAGGAATGCTTCTTCTAGGCAAGGATGGATCGTTTTCGAGCACGATTTTTCTTTCTAGCGGAGGCTCGCTGGAACAGACGACTTTCAAGGAATCAATCCCCTGCTTTTTGAGCTTTTGACGCATGATTTTGGCTAAAGGGTCACCCGAAGTTTGGAAGAGATCTTTGCAGATGACTTTGGTTGGGTCTAAGCGATTGCCACATCCCATGGCCGAGATGATTGGGGTTCCCGCTTTTTTGCAATGGGTCACGATATCGATTTTGGCGGTGACGGTGTCAATCGCGTCCACCACATAATCAAAGGCAGAAAAGTCGAATTCATCGGCATTTTCAGGCAAATAAAAGCAAGCTCGTTTTTCAATGATGACGACAGGATTCAGCCGCTTCAGATGCGCTTCCATCGCATCGACTTTCTTCATCCCGATGGTGTCCATGTTGGCCACGATTTGACGGTTGATGTTGGTTTGATTGACGGTATCATCATCCACCAAAACGAAATGGGTGATGCCTGCCCTGCATAACGCGTCGCAGCAAGCCCCTCCGACTCCGCCTAAACCGAAAACGCAGATGACTTTTCCCTCTAATTTGCTTGGGTAATCCTCACCGAGCAATACGGCGTTTCTTTGATAACGATCTTCCATGGTTTATTGAAACAAGAAACGTTTCTCCTCCCCGATCGTGGTCTTCCTTCCATGCCCTGGATAGACCACGGTTTCCTCTGGAAGCTTCATGAGCTTTCGCAAGGAAGATTCTAGAAAACGAGGGCACGCCCCCTTTAAATCGTAACGCCCGATGCCATGAGAGAATAACGTATCCCCAGAAAAGAGGATGCCCTCCTTTTCCAAATAAAAGCAAACGCTTCCGCCCGTATGGAATGGAGTCGCGATGACTTTGACAAAAAAGTTACCCAGTTTGATTTCATCTTCGTCTTCTACTGGATAAGGAAGCAGGCCATCAATCGTAAGAGGGGCATCAAAAAGCTCGATGGAGCCGTTATAATGAGGGTCCGTTAAGAAGATATGGTCTTCTTCGGAAAGGAAGACAGGATAAGAAGGCAGACCCTCTTTGAAGCCATAAATATGGTCATAATGGCCATGGGTCAAAAGCACCCCGAGAATCTTGGGGTGATGGGCTAAAGCATACGAGGTGATGAAACCGTTTTTGTCGTACCCGAAATCGACGAGGAAGCAATCTTCCCCTTCGTTACCGACAATATAGCTATTGCAATATTCTCCGCCGACGGTGCGGTTAACAACCTCAATCATGTTATTTCACCGTGATGACGAGGGCTTCGCCTTTTTGATAATAGAAAGAATAGGTAAACGCGCTCACCCACTGCGAAGACGCCAAAGAGATATTGTGCCTCACGTTTTTGTTATAGGAATCGATAGCAGCGATGGCGACGGCTTTTTCTTCTTCGTTACTTGATGCAGCAAGAGCGTCTTTAAGATTCTGACGGGTCACCAAAATATCTTGATAGGCTTTGGATTCATTGGCGGTGTGATAGGTCACCGAGAATGTCGGGGCCACTACTAAAATCACGCCTAGCATCCCCATCAAAGGGGTAAACGGCATATGGAAATGTTTCTTTTTGATGGATGAGAGAATGACGTAAGCGAGCAAGATCGAACCAGCAAGGAGACAAAGAATAAAGACAATCATGAAAGAAAAATAAGGCGTGCAGCCTTATTTCTTTTCCTTATGAAGGGTCATCTTTCTGCACTTAGGGCAGTATTTGTTGACTTCCATTTTGTTAGGATGAAGTCTTTTGTTGCGGGTGGTCAAATAATTCTCTTCACCGCAGACGCTGCATTTTAAGATGACTTGATCACGTTTGCTCGTTGCCATAATCTACTAATCTCCCTGACGCGTGCAAATATTATCACACGATAGATTCAAAATCTATAAATATTTTAATTCATCCGGGCTATATTTCCATAAAAACATTGCAGTTCTTGGTCCAATTTCTTGAACCTCCGATGATATCGTATGCTTTTTGCGATTTCTCAATAACGAAAAATCTCATAAACGTTGCAAAACCCCGATTTTTCAACCTTGGTTCGCATCGATCTCCCCGGCTTTTTTCAGGGCGAACTTGGACACCATCGGACCTAGGAGTTCATAAACCAAAGTCGAGGTCAAAATGATGGCCAAAACCAGTTCGGCGATATGGGCAGTCGAGGGGTTCGCGCTAAACAAAGCGTTCGCGGTCGTGGCTAAGCCGATGGCCACACCCGCTTGAGGCATCAAGGTGAGTCCCAAATAGTTTCGGACTTTCTTCGGACAATGGGTGATGCTCGCTCCTGAGAACGCCCCAAGATATTTGCCGATCACGCGGAAGACGATATAGGCTGCCGCGACGCCTAAAACGATGAGTCCGTTGCCGCCAAAAAGCATCTTCAAGTTCAAACTCGCCCCCGAAAGAACGAAGAACATCATGTAAATCGGTGAGGTAAAACGGTCTAATACATCGTAAGTACGGTCGTTTTCTTTGGTGAAATTGACGTAGATCGCCCCTGCGGCCATGCACATCAATAGACTTGATAATTCAAACCCGCCGAGCTCTTGGTTTTTGAATAATGCATAAAGACCCAAAGCGATGAAAACGGAGAGAATACATAGAATTAATCGATTGTTTCTGGATTTGAAAAGGCGGTTTAGCAAGGAGATGAAGAAGCCAATGACCGTTCCAAAAGCCAGGGATAGAAGGATTTCAATGACTGGTTTTCCTAGCATCGCGTACAGCGAGAAGCCGTTGCCGCTAGAAATCGAGGTCGCAATCTGGAATAAGATGGCAAACAAAATCAACGCGCTTGCGTCGTCTAATGCAACGACTGGAAGAAGGGTATTCACTAATTCCCCATGGGCGTGATATTGCTTGATGACCATCAAGGTTGCCGCCGGGGCAGTTGCCGCGGCGATGGCCGCTAACGTCAACGTCAACTCCCATGAGATTTGCTCTGGGAAGATGAAATGCAGCCCCATCATGATCAAAAAGACAAAAATAGAAGCAAAAAGCGACTCTAAAACAGTGATGATGATGACCCGTTTCCCCACTGCTTTCAAAACGCTGGCTTTGAAAGAGTTGCCGATAGAAAAGGCAATGAATCCTAGGGCGACGTTGCTCACCCAAGAGATGGTCGCGATGTGCCGAGAAATAACGCTGGTTTCGATGTTATCGTAACTAAAGTTATTGAAAAGCACCCCGAAAACGAAAGGCCCCATCAAAATCCCGGTGATGATATAACCCGTCACATTGGGAAGATGGATCAATTTCATCAGCCTTGT
>ONWJ01000253.1 GCA_900321535.1 uncultured Erysipelotrichaceae bacterium | reverse complement strand
TAACCTCATCGATACCCCGGGGCACGTCGACTTCTCCTATGAAGTCTCGCGTTCGTTAGCCGCTTGCGAAGGCGCATTGCTAGTAGTGGACGCAACACAAGGCGTCCAAGCCCAAACCTTGGCCAATGTCTACCTTGCCATCGATAACGATTTGGAGATCATCCCTGTCATCAACAAAGTCGATTTGCCTAGCGCGATGCCGGACTTTGTCAAAGATGAAGTGCAGAACCGCATCGGCGTCGATTGCACGAACGCTTGCTTGGTGTCGGCCAAAACCGGATTCGGCGTGGAAGATGTCTTAGAGGCGATCCCGTTGCTGATACCACCTCCATCTGGTGATATCAACGCACCTCTACAAGCGTTGATCTTCGATTCTTATTATGATTCCTACCGTGGAGTCGTTGTTTTGATTCGCATCAAAAACGGATCCGTTAAGCCCGGAGATACGATTCGACTGATGCAATCGGGCAAATCCTATTTGGTCACCGAAGTCGGCATCCGCACCCCAAAAGAAGTCAAAACCGATGCCCTAGAAGTCGGGGAAGTCGGCTATTTATGCGCCCAAATCAAAGACATCAAGGATGTTTTCCCAGGCGAGACCATCACCTTGGATTGCAATCCCGCCGAAAAGCCTCTCCCTGGATATCGTCGCATCAACCCCATGGTTTATTGCGGACTTTATCCAGTCGATTCCAAAAAGTATGGTGATCTCAAGGACGCTTTGGAAAAGCTTTCGTTAAACGATTCCTCGCTTCATTTTGAGCCTGAATCCTCGCAGGCTTTGGGCTTTGGCTTCCGTTGCGGTTTCTTAGGCTTGCTCCACATGGATGTGGTGCAGGAGCGTTTGGAACGAGAATATAACCTCGATCTCATTCTCACCGCCCCAAGCGTCATCTATAAGGTCAACCTCACCAACGGGGAAACCAAGATGATCGATAACCCTTCTCAGCTGCCTGAGCCGACGATGATCGAATCCATCGAAGAGCCTTATGTCGCGGCCGAGATCATGTCGCCGAAAGAATACGTAGGCCCAATCATGCAGCTTTGCCAGGAGCGCAGAGGCATCTACAAAGACCTCGTTTATTTCGATGATTCGAGGGTTATCGCGAAATATGACCTGCCTTTAGCAGAGATCATCTATAACTTCTTCGATAAACTCAAGAGCTACACGAAAGGATATGCGTCTTTGGATTATGAGCTCTCCGATTATAAGGAAAGCAATCTGGTGAAGATGGATATCTTGCTCAATGGCGATCCCATCGACGCGCTTTCTTCGATCGTCTATAAACCAGATGCTTATCATCGTGGTTTGGCCATTGTCTCTAGACTTAAGAAGATCATCCCAAGGCAACAATTTGAAGTGCCTGTTCAAGCAGCAATCGGCAACAAAATCATCGCTAGAGCCGACATCAAGAGCATGCGCAAAGACGTCTTGGCCAAGTGCTATGGCGGTGATATCTCCCGTAAGAAGAAGCTGTTAGAGAAGCAAAAAGAAGGCAAGAAGCGCATGAAGGCCATCGGCTCGGTCGAAGTGCCTCAAGAAGCCTTCATGGCGGTCCTCTCCATCGACGAAGAGGAAGAATAAACTCCATTAACGTGTTTAGGTCTCCTAGACACGTTTTTTTGTTTCAAAAGTTGCGGTGGATTCGTGACTTTAAGAAGCAAAGCACAAGAAAAAGAGAACCTAAATTAGTAGTTTTTTGGTTGATTTTGCATCGCGATGGAATGATAATGATGCAAAGCATATGGCAAATTTGAAAATCGCAGTCAAATATACGGATGAAGTCTACGCCACACACGCTGATCTGCAGAAGGCACTAAAGATGTCTTTGATCGGCGATTTCTGGAAAGACATCGTCGAATACCGTGGCCAATACCAAAAGAAAATCCTGCTCAAGACGATTGGCAATCTCCCGTTCTATTATGTGGAATCGCCAGCCTTGCTCGCTCGGTATCGCGCCTTTGAAGATAAACTCAATGTCTATCGCTCGATGTATGAAGAATTGCTCTCCATGCCGACGGTGAAGAAAAACGTCGAGAAGTCGTTTATGCTTCAAACCCTTCGCAACGTCGTCTCTTTGCTTGGCATCAAAGTATCGGAGCCTTCCTTGAAGGCTTTGGTGTCCGGGATGTTCGATCAATTCGGCGGAACCCAAGACAGCAATTCATTATTGCTTTCTCGTTACCGCGATATCCTCCGCGACTTGCCATCGCAATATAACGAATATTCGATGGACCAATTGGTCAAGCATTATTCGGCTTTAAGCGGTGAAGAAGAGCTTACCTCTTTCTATCGCGAATCCAATAGCCCGTCTTATCGCGCCCCAAATTACACGACGGCATCGCGCGTCTATGAAGAAGCCCCGTTTGAGAAAATCGAAGAGCTCATGGACGCGATGTTCACCTTCCAGCGCATCGAAGCCTGCAAGGTATTTGTCAAAGCCATCGCGGTGGGTTTTGACTTCTTGTATCTCAAGCCATTCGCTCAATACAATTCCTTGCTTGCCTCTTTATCAGCCAAGACGATTTTCGGGGGATGCGGCAACGCATTCATCCCACTAGAACTCGCCTTTGAAAACACACCAAGATGGCAAGAAATCTCCCGTGAAACCCAGCTTTCTGGCGATTTGACCTACATCATCCTCCATGTCATCGATATCTTGTCCAAGAATTTGGATTTGATGATGGAAGCGATCGCCTATGAAAAGAAGGTCACGGTGGAAGAAGAAGCGTATCACGCTCCAGCAGCTCCGCAAGTGCCGGTCGATGAGCCAACCCCAATCCTAGAAGATGTCCCAGAAGTAGAGGACGTCATGATTGAGGTTCCGCTTGAAAAAGAGGACCGCCTCGAGGAAGTCCCCGTCGTAGAAAACGAGATTGAGCGTCCTTATGAAGGCAAAACTGAGCTCGCCTTATCGGCCAAAAAGCCGACCATGACCGAGAAAGAGATCAAAGATGCTGCCCGCTTCTTGCTGGAGACCCATCCATTGCTCAGGAAGCAGCAAGCTCTCTTCTTCGCCTCCCATTGCACGATTGGCCGTTATTATTCCATCCAGGATTATAAGAAGTTCGCCAAATGCGTCTATGAGACCGCGCGCACCTCGATGGACAATCTTGCTCGAGAGAAACTCTACAAGAAACTCAAAATCAAAAACAAATACGTCTATACCCCAATTCGCCAAGGAGAATGAACAACATGAACAACCTACTACCTTATCTTCCGCTTCTCGCCTCCAATGAACCCCAGTGGTGGTGGCTATTCCTCATCCTTGGCATCTTCATTGTCATCGTTGTAGTCGTCATCATCGTCAAGCGTCATGTCAAAGTCTTCCAATCCGAAGAAAAGCCGAAAACCGACAAAGAGATCGCTCAAGAAGAGCTTGATCGCTTGCTTCAGCCGATTGAAGAAGAGAAGAACGAAGAAAACGACGAGCAATAATGCCCGCAGAAAGCCTCTATCTCCATATCCCTTTTTGCTCATCCATCTGTTTCTATTGCGATTTCGTGAAATTGCTCTACAAAGATGAATGGGCTTTTCCATATGTCGATGAACTTCTTCGTGAACTAGAAACAAAGTATCCATCAAGGAAATTCAAGACCATCTATATCGGTGGGGGCACCCCGAACAC
>ONWJ01000156.1 GCA_900321535.1 uncultured Erysipelotrichaceae bacterium | reverse complement strand
CCAAGATAGGTGACCCCGACATGAAGGAGCGCGCTTTTGAAATCTTCGTAACGATCTTCTTGATAGGCTTTCTCCGGATAAGAAGAAAGCACGATTTGGTCGAGCAATTGCAGGCAGACGTTGCAGAGGGAGGAATCCTTGAGGCCGCTGATGAGCTTGCGGATTTTTAGATAGTCGACGCTGGCAAAGGGATTGCCAAGCTTTTGAGGGTTGATGCGGTACGAACGGTCGTTTTTTAGCAGCAGCACTTCTTCATCGATGCGCTTATCCACAAGAAGCATCAAGGCAAAGGTTTTCACATCATCATGAATCGAGGAAACCAAAATCGATTTGATCTCTTCTAGATACGGCACGATGTCGCGATTCTTTAGTTGCTGGAGCACGCCAAGGACGGCATAAGGGTCTTCCCCGTCGCTTAATACGGCATGAGCGATTTCTTCGTCAAACGCGTCTTTGCCTTTGCAAGCCAGTTCATTAGCCCGAATGACTTTGGGAAGCCCGCGGAGAATCTCTTCTACGCTTTGGCTAACATATGGCAAGGCCGAGAAATAATCATAATCATCATAGGCCTCGTCGAATTGGCCGAGCAGGAAGCGAAGCTCGAAATTCACCCGCAAAGTCTTCTCTGGATCAAAGGCGAAAAGAAGGTCTTTGTTTTGCTGCAAAAGGGCGAGTCCTTCCGTTCCTTTTCCTTGTTGAAGCAATTCAGCGATGTCGACGAAAATCTTCTTGGCATCGTTATTTGATTCATTCTTATATACGTTGCTCATAATTATTTCTTTTCATCGACGAAAGCGTCTTCGTCTTCGGGTTCTTCCGCCTCTTTTTCTTCTTTCTCCTCTTCTTCGGAGAGCTCTTCCGCCAAGGCATCGGCATCCTCGCCATAAAGGGCGCGGAGATCATTTTTCTCTTGTTCGGTGAGTTCGGTCTCTTGCTCTTCTTGCTCTGGCTTTTTCTCTTCTTGCTCAGGGAGAAGTCCACCGCGTTCGAACTCATCAAAGCTCGTCATCGCACGCGCTTCTTCTCTTCTGCGGTTGATGGTAGACAAGTCAAGGATCTGGTCTTCGGCTGCGATCTGAGCATCGGTGACCACGAGTTTGCGTTGTCCGGCCGGGACATTTTCTTGCTCAGCTTCTCGCAAGGTGCGGGCGACCAAAGAGCTTGGGTTAGAAGCGGCATAGGTTCTTTCCGCTTCCGCTGATTCAAACCAGATGGAATCCTTGGCTTTGATGACCAAGGTCTGGGCGATCTTATCATGGATGGATTGATGATTCTTGCTCATGACAAGCACCATGAAGCCAATCAAGCTCACGAAGAGCCAGGCCATCATGCCAATGGCGAGATTTGGAATCAGCAAAAGCTCCCATTCGAGAAGGATGATGAGATAATGGAAGATGATATTCACTTTCTTGGCTTTATAGCCATCCGCCCCGATGACCGCGGTGCCGACAATGCGTTTGCCAAGGGTTCTGCCGTTATTGGAGAACACTGGAATCAAGAAGAAGAAAATAAGCGGAGAGGCCACGACGGATGGGACTAAAGATAAGAAAGTCGCCGAATTCATGCGAAGAATCTCGTTTTTGACGCATTCTTGGGAATTGAAATGGATGGTCGCTTTGGCGTAGAGGGTCTCGTTGGAGGTCGCGCTGCGATAATAGTTCATGATGCTAGAGGCGGTTTGCTGCTTGGTGGCGGCATCATCGAGTTTGGCTTGCATTTCTGGAAGCAAGGTCGGCGCGACGCGGAATTTGGCGTCTTCCGTCGGCATCACGAAGAACAAGTCTCCGCGGCCTTTGCCATCGCCTTTGATTTGATAGACCTTATCATAGATCCATTTGCCGACTTCAATTTTATAAGCATCCGTGGTCTTATCGGTTACGGTTGGGTTAAAGCCGTCTTCGGCTAGGAAAGAGAACGGGGTTACACCGTTAGTTTGCCCGACCATCTCGTAATAATAATAGAAAATGCGCTTATCATATTCTTGATAACCGTATTGATAGTTATCGCTTGCTCCCCCTACCGCATTATAGGTGACATCGATGACGGTGCCGTCTTTCACATCGGTGAGGTGACTTTGTCCGACTAAGGAAGTATAGGTTTGCTGGGCTTCCGAATAATGGGCCGCAGGCATCACCACGAGCCTACCGATGGTCACATAAACCAAGATGGCAAGCACGGCGGTGAACAGGAAATCTAACGCAAAACCGAGCAGGCTTTTCCAGTAGCCTGCGGGCTTGATATTGGGCGAAACTTTGTATTGTGGCATGCAGTAACTTTAAGCCCTTTTTCCATCAAGGGGAAGAAAAAGCGCTTCAAAAGTGCGATTTTGCTATTTCCTTTAGGAAAAAATTGCTATTCTTTACCCATGGTCTTAACGATTTTCTTCATTATTCTGGCTTTGAGTCTACAAGGTCTTACCTATTATCTTGCCGGTTGGTATCACTCCCCTGTTTGGATTTGGACTTGGATTGTCATTACCTATATTTATTATTGGGGTATTTTTGGTACCTACCTCCTCTTCATCTATCTTTATGCCTCGGTCATCCAAGCCAAGGAAGAAAAAGGCGTCAAGGAATGGAAGCCCAACCGCATCGCAATGTGGATCATCGCTCAAACCGCCTATCAGATTTTCCTTCTTTTCCGGGTCAAAGTGCACGCCAGCGGGATGGGAAAAGTGCCGAGTGAACGCACCAAATTCGTTTTAGTGCATAACCATCTCTCGATGTTTGACGAATTCGCCCTCGTCTATTTGTTCCGTCATCATTCCTTGATCTTCGTCACTAAGCCAAGCAACCTGCGCATCCCTATTGCTGGCGCGTGGATGAAAAAAGCTGGTTATATCCCCATCATTCAAAACGATTTGAACGATGGCAAGCGCGTCATGGACCGTTGCTCGGGGTTGCTCAATGAGAAAAAGACCTCCATTTGCATCGCTCCAGAAGGCCAACGCAACAAAGATTATCCTGAAACCTTGATTCTTTCGTTCCATCCAGGCTCTTTCTCGATGGCGGTAACCTCCAAATCGCCGATCGTCATGGCCGCGATTCAAAACACCAATGCAATCTCCTCTCGCATCCCGTTAAAACGCACCCATGTCTATATCGATATCGTCGGAGTCGCCACCTACGAAGACTATCAAGGCATGAGTTTGAATGAGATCGCCAAAAAGGCCCAAGATCGCATCGCGAGCCGTCTTGAACAAAAAGCGGCGCGTGCTTATCATTTAAAGCGGAAGGAATCGGAAAATTGATCATCACGCTTGTATCTGCCCTGCTTTCTCTTGGGCTAGGGCTTATCACTTATTTCTCGCTTTATTTTCCTAATCCGTCTTGGATTTGGATGATTTTTTTAAGCGCGTTGATCTATTTCATCGTCTTTATCTTCCTTTTCATCATCTTTTTGGCGGCGTTCGGTTCGTTCTATAAGATTTTGAATCGGCCGGCCAAAGAAAACCCGAATCGCTTTGGAATGTTTATCTTGGAGCAAGCAAGCTTCATCTTGGTCCATTTGTTCAATGGCCATCCTCATTTCTCAGGTAGAGGCAAGCTTCCTCCTAGAAAGCAACGCTTCTGCTTGGTATCCAACCACCTCTCTGGCTGGGATCATCTAGGACTTATCTCCTTATTCGCAGGAAGAAGGATGATCTGCGTGAGCAAACGCCAAAACGAAGAGATCTTCGCAGCCGGCAGTTGGATCCGTTATGCTGGTTACCTCTCCATCGATCAACACGATATCCTTCAAGGACAACAGGTTATCGATAAAGCCGCTTCCTTAATTGAAAATGGGACTTGCTCCGTCGCGATCGCCCCAGAAGGAACGCGTAACAAATCCTTCCCTGATCCGATGCTTCTCCCCTTCCATCCTGGTTCCTTCCAGATGGCGGTCAAAGCCAAGTGCCCGATCGTGGTCATCGCGATTCAAAACACGAACGCCTTGTTCCAGCGCTTCCCACGATGGTCCAATCTCTATTATGACTGCGTGGCGGTCTTAGAATATGACACCTACAAAGATTGGTCCTTATCTGAAATCTCGGCCTATTGCCATAATAAAATCTTGGAACGTTTGCAGAAAAAGCAATCCCGCTTCTACCATCTCAAAAAGAAAGAAGAAACAAAATAAAGCCGCATGCGATGCGGCTTTTCTTCTAACTAGGTATCTTAGATTCGCTCGGCGCGGAGTTTGCTTTGCTCGGCTCTTCTTATGAAATGGAGGACGAACATCAAGACGAAGATGGATAAGAAGAGGATATGCCAATAAGTAAGGCCATGGAACCAAGTGTTATCCATGAATAGATGCGCGATTTGATCCAACACCATGACATTGCCACGGGCATTGATATAGATCAGCCCAAAGATCCAAGGGATGAAGACGCAGAGGTAAGAGAACACTAAGACGGTCCAACCGCCGCGAAGCTGACCTTGGTTGCCCATGGTTTCGCTTCTAGCAACACCAGGTAAGGTATTGGAAAGCAAATGGATGAGGTTTTTGATGACCAAAACGGCTTGGATGAGAATGGAGATCGCGATGAAAATCAAATCGATCAGGGCAAAGAGGTCTTTGAAGATGAGGTTAAGACCCGCCATAACGCCTTGGCTTGTGAAGGTCGCAGAAATCTCTGGGAAAGTCTGAATGAAATGAAGCAACAAGTCGAACAAGGAGAAGTCGACGTTGCTATTGACGCCGTGGTTATTGACTATTTTGAAATAAATTGGGCCAAATAAAGCGAAGACAAAGAAACCCAAACCCAAAACGGACATGAAGAAATTGAGCACGTTAAACGGCACGTGCGAACGATATTTCTTGGCCGGGATGACCGGTTCTTGGTCCATTTGGGGACGAACTTCTTTCGGGGTGCTCTCTTTGTATTTCAAAACCTTGCCGCAGCGAGGGCATACGGTCAACTTGGTCTCGAAGGTTGTACTGCAATGAGGGCAACGATATTTCATATCGGGAAAATTGTATACGGGAAACGTTTTCCCTTCAACGGGGTGTGCGATTTATCCCAACGTTGAGGAATTTTCAAAAACCCTGCAAAACCCGCTTCTTTTAATCTTTTCTTCCAAATAACCTTGCAAAGAACGACTTTTTCTTTGGAGCGATGAGGGATTTGACATCCTTGACGGTGACGTCTTTTTGGGAGACGTTGGAGGCTAAGAACTTGGCGATTTTGATGAACATCTGCTGATATTTCACCATACTAGATTCTTCATAACGGCTGGCCGCGTAGTCTAGGACCAACATCAAGCCTTTCTTGCCGTCGAGGATCTGCATATCCAAAATCGTCTGCGAAGCGGCTTGGTTTTGACGGATGGACACCGCTTCGATGCCATCGACCACGCCCATGTCTCGGATATCCTGCTGATAGAGCAAGTAAGCCGATTCACCACCGCCGGCGGTATTGTGTTTGTCGACGAATGGATAGCAAGAATGCTCGATGCCTTTTTGGACTTGGTTATGGACATCGATGAACAAATCGCGGATGGTCTCATCATCTTTGAGTCTTGCTCCGATTGGAAGATCGCGGAAGACTAAGCCAACCGTGTTCATGAGTTCCGCGTCTTCACGTCCATTGAAGATCCAAGAGATCTTGACGTTGTTGACGTTGTTATAGATCGCGATGGCAAGGCAAGCGACGCTGATGAAGAACTCATTACGGGTGATCATGAATTGACGCTCGATGTTTTCCATCTCGGCTTGCGAGATCTCCAACGAAGCACCGATCTCACCATAGGTATTATCGCGGGAATCATGGTCGATATTGGGATAATTGCTCCAAGT
>ONWJ01000153.1 GCA_900321535.1 uncultured Erysipelotrichaceae bacterium | reverse complement strand
ACTGTCGATGAAAACGGCAAAATCGATTTCGCCGACAAATCCGTTACCGAGAACACCCGTGTCTCCTACCCGATCAATCACATTAAGAACATCGTGAAACCGATCAGCCATGGTCCACATGCTCAGAATGTTATCTTCCTCTCCGCCGACGCTTTCGGCGTCCTCCCGCCGGTCTCTATCCTTACCCCTGAGCAGACTCAATACTATTTCCTCAGCGGTTTCACTGCTAAGTTAGCCGGCACCGAAAGAGGCATCACCACTCCGACCCCGACCTTCTCCGCCTGCTTCGGCCAGGCCTTCCTCGAACTCCATCCGACCAAATACGGCGAAGAGCTCGTCAAGCATATGGCCATCACCGGCGCAAAAGCCTATTTGGTCAACACCGGCTGGAACGGCAGTGGCAAGCGCATTTCCATCAAAGATACCCGTGGCATCATCGATGCGATCTTGGATGGCTCCATCCTTAAATCCGAGACCAAGAAGATCCCAGTGTTTGATTTCGAGGTCCCAACCTCTTTGCCAGGCGTTGACCCGAACATCCTCGATCCTCGCGACACCTACGCTGATCCAAGCAGTGGGAAGAGAAAGCCCAGGATTTGGCCAACCGCTTCGTCAAGAATTTCCACAAATACGAAACCAACGACGCTGGCAGAGAATTGGTCAAAGCAGGGCCGAAAGCTAAGTAATTATGGGCGTTAAAATTGTCGAAACGGCCCTTCGTGACGGCCATCAGTCGCTATTTGCGACGCGCATGAACACCGAAGAGGTCCTGCTCGCTTTGAAAGAGCTCGACCAAGTCGGGTATCACGCCATCGAGATTTGGGGTGGCGCGACTTTCGACGCCTGCCTACGCTTCCTTGATGAAGATCCTTGGGAGAGACTTCGGGCTGCGAAAAAGGTGTGCAAAAACACCAAGCTCCAAATGCTTTTCCGTGGCCAGAATATCTTAGGGTATCGTCATTACGCAGACGATGTCGTCGAGAAATTCGTTCAGAAATCCCTGAAAAACGGCATTGATATCATCCGAATTTTCGATGCGCTTAACGATGTGCGCAACCTTGAATGCGCGGTCAAAGCGACCAAAAAATACGGTGGTGAATGCCAAATCGCTTTATCCTACACGACCTCCCCGGTCCATACGATTGAGTATTATGTCGGCCTTGCCAAGCGCATCGAAGAGATGGGCGCGGACAGCATCTGCATCAAAGACATGGCTGGCGTTTTGCTCCCCAAAGACGCCTACGAGCTCATCAAAGCCCTCAAGGCGAACACCAAACTCCCCATCGAGCTTCATAGCCATTGCACCGGCGGGCTTTGCGAGATGACATATCTCAAAGCCATCGAAGCGGGCGTCGATATCGTTGACTGCGCGCTTTCTCCGCTTTCTGGCGGCACCTCGCAGCCATGCACCGAATCGCTCAACTTCGCGCTTCGTGGCACCCCGTATGATCCAAAACTCAATACCACGATGCTCAACGAAGCCGCAGCCAAGATGGCCAAAGTCAGAGCCAAATATCTTGGCAATGGCTTGCTCAATCCGAAAGTCCTTTCGGTCAACGCGAACATCATCACCTATCAGGTCCCAGGCGGCATGCTCTCCAACTTGATCAACCAATTGAAGCAGCAGGGCGCTGAAAACCGTTTGGATGAAGTCCTCGCCGAAGTCCCGAATGTTCGTAAAGACCTCGGTTATCCACCTCTTGTCACCCCACTTTCTCAAATGGTGGGAACGCAGGCTGTTTTGAATGTCCTCAACGGCGAGCGTTACAAGATGGTTCCGAAGGAAATCAACGAATATCTCCATGGCCGTTATGGCGCTTCTCCAGCCCCGGTCAACGAGGAAATCCGCAGAAAGATCATCGGCGATGACCCCGTCATCACCTATCGTCCTGCCGATGACCTCAAACCAGAATTCGCGGATTTAAAAGCCAAATACAAAGGCGTTGCCAAGAGCGAAGAAGACGTTTTGTCCATCGCTTTGTTCGGCGACGTTGCCATCAAGTATCTTGAGAAAAGGAACGCCGAATCCAAGCCGACGGTGATCAAAGTGGAGGCATAAAATGTTCCTAGCATCACTGATTGATCCAACGACAGTCAACGCGCTTGACGCTTTATGGATATCGCTCATTGCGATTGGTATCGTCATTTTGACGTTGGTTATCGTTATCATCATCACCACGGTATTCCAAAAAGGCATCGCGACGGTTCTGTCCAAAACGCAGATTCAGCCGCGTCCTGAGAACAAGATACTAGAAACCGATGAGGATGCGGTGGCGGCAGCCCTTGCGGCCGTTATCGAATTCCATCGCTCAACAGGCAAGGATGCCCGTATCGTGAGCATCCGCCCATGGGAGGACTAAAACATGAAAGTCTACAAAATCAAAGTCAATGGCAAGGCCTATCGGGTCGAGCTTGAATCCATCGAAGAAGCTGCTTCTGCCGCGAAAACGGAAGCCGCTCCCGTTGAACAGGCAAAACCAGCCGCAGCTCCGGTTGCTAGCGGTGAAGGTTCCCCTGTTGCTTCCCCAATTCAGGGAACCGTCGTCAAGATTCTTGTCAAGGTCGGCGACAAAGTCAAAAAAGGTCAGCCTATCGCCATCGTCGAGGCAATGAAACTGGAAAACGAAGTCGTCTCCTCTTTGGATGGCGAAGTCGTTGCCGTCGTTGCTTCTAAAGGCAACAACGTTGCTTCTGGCGAGGCATTAATCCGCGTAAGGTAATCTCAATGGTCTGGGAAATTATCCAAAACTTCTTCAAATCCACGGGAATTGCAGGGTTTTTCACCGACGGTGGTTGGCGAAACCTTATCATGATTGCGATTGCCATCGTTTTGCTTTTCCTAGCCATCAAGAAGAAGTTCGAGCCTTATCTGCTGCTCCCCATCGCCTTTGGCATGTTGCTTGTCAACTTGCCCTATGTCGGTGATGAAATCTTCCATGTCGTCAAAGATACGGAAGGGCAGACAACTGGCTACGAAGGTATCTTCGGATTCCTTTATTATGGGGTTAAGTGGGGCATCTATCCTTGCTTGATCTTCCTTTGCATCGGCGCGACCACCGACTTTGGCCCGCTGATTGCGAACAAAAAGACGATGCTCCTTGGCGCAGCTGCTCAGCTTGGCATCTTCTTGACCTTCTTCGGCGCGATTGCTATTGGCAAAAATGGTCTTGGCTGGACCAACTTCGATGCCAAAGTCGCCTCTGCCATCGGTATTATCGGTGGTGCAGACGGTCCAACCGCCATCCTTGTTACCAGCAAACTCGCCCCTGAATATCTTTCTTCCATCGCCATTGTCGCTTATAGCTACATGGCCTTGGTCCCAGTCATTCAGCCTCCGATCATCCGCTTGTTGACCACTAAGAAAGAGCGTGCCATCCACATGGTTCCCCCAAGAGAAGTCACCAAAGCTGAGAAGATTTGCTTCCCGATCGTCGTCACGATCGTTACCGTCTTAATCGTTCCTAGCGCAGGCGCCTTGATTGGCTGCTTGATGCTTGGCAACCTCATCAAAGAATCCGGCGTTGTTCCGAAAATCACCGAAACCCTCGCCAATTCCTTGATGTATATCGTCACCATTTTGCTTGGTATCTGCGTTGGCTGCACGGCCAAAGCGGAAACCTTCCTCACCGTGGACACCATCCTTATCTTCGTCCTTGGCATCTTGGCGTTTGCCCTTGCAACCGCAAGCGGTGTTTTAGGCGGGAAACTGATGTGCGTTATAACCAAAGGCAAAGTCAATCCGATGATTGGCGCTGCTGGTGTCTCCGCTGTTCCTATGGCGGCCCGTGTCGTCCATAAGGAAGGCCTTAAAGAAGACCCGACCAACTTCTTATTGATGCACGCGATGGGCCCAAATGTGGCCGGCGTCATCGGTTCTGCGGTCGCTGCCGGCGTCTTGCTCCTTTTGTTCGCATAATCCATGAGCGAAAAGATTTATCTTCATTCCATCCCATCCACTTCGGACTATCTCCGAGAACATCGGGATCGTTATGAAGATTTTTCTTTTGTCTACACCTTTGATCAAACCTCGGGTCATGGGCGTCTAGGAAGAACCTGGCTTTCTGAGCCAGGGGCCAATTTGATGTTCTCCTTCTTAATCAAGAAGAAAGAGATTTTGTCATATGGCCCAATGTGCACGTTAAGCGCTGCTTGTAGCGTCGCCCGTTGCATTGAACGACTAGGGATTCAGGGTGTATCCATCAAATGGCCGAATGATATTTATATCGGCGATAAGAAAGCGGTGGGCATTTTACTAGAAGGTTCTTTGCCAGATTATATGATCATCGGCATCGGCATCAATGTGAATCAACGTCGCTTCGAAGGGGAATATCGAATCCCTCCAACCTCTTTGGCTAACGAGGCAGGAAAGCCGATTGATTTGAATGCTTTCCGAAACGAAGTTTTTGATGCAATAGAACGCAATTTCTCTGCAATTCCCGCTTCTTTTGATGCAGATTTAGAGTATTTTAGCCACCATGATTACCTCTTTGGAAAGAGAATAAGCGTGGACGACGCAGGGGAATATATCGCTTCGGGAGTGGACAAAGAGTTCCGTTTGATTCTCTCTAATGAGAGTGAAACGCGTTATAATGCGTCCGGTGAGATTCGTATCCTAGAGGATAAACATGAATAGCATTGTTCATCGCATCACACGCAACGCCATCCTCCTCGCTTTGCTTTGCATTGTCGGGATGTTTTCAATACCCCTTGGAAATTACCTCAAGGTTTCCTTGCAGCTTTGGATGGTGTTCTTGATTTGCTTCCTGGCAGAAGGCTTCTTGGATTGCATCTTCATCACCGGAGCTTATCTTTTGATTGGATTATTCTTGCCGGTCTATGCTGGCTTTGCGGTAGGGGTAACGCCGACCTTTGGTTTTGTGATCTCCTTTGTTGTCGCTTCGCCTTTGATTCATCTATTAAACCGCGTGATTCGTCTTCCTAGAATCTCTTCTATGGCAATCGCCTCAAGTATCGGCACCATCATCGTTTATGCAATTGGTACAGCCTTTATGTGCTGGTATCTGAACTGGGATTTAGGCACTGCGTTAGTCGTGGGCTGTCTCCCATATTTGCCATTTGATGCGATGAAAATCGTGCTGGCAATCATGGTAATCACCGCCTTACCGCTTTCGATTCAGCCTCAATGGGCAAGAAAGAAAGTGGTCATTTCTCGAAGAAGCGCCCAGCGATAGAAAGCCGAGCTCTCGTGGCCCGGCTTTTTGATTATCGCTTGCTATTCTTTTTCACCGATTTCTTCACTGATTTTTTAGCGGCTTTGGTGACTGCCTTTCGAGCCTTTTTGCTCTTTGCCATCACGATGATGAAGATGACGAG
The DNA here is from genome assembly GCA_900321535.1 of uncultured Erysipelotrichaceae bacterium. GTDB lineage: Bacteria > Bacillota_I > Bacilli_A > RFN20 > CAG-826 > Alloenteromonas. Next base: position 1,822 of record ONWJ01000153.1, on the reverse strand, counting down.
CAACAATACCACGGCCCCAGCGACAATCGCGATGAAGATGGGCCAAGATAGGCCAAACGGAGCAAGGTTCTCTTGCACTTCAACCGTAGCTTTGATCGTCAATCCAGAGGGGTTATGAACGATGGTTAGTTCGACTTTTCCTGGCTTGCTGGTATCGACTTCAGGGATAGTGCATTGGGCGGTGATATCACGTTTAATATCGTTTAATTTGCCAAATACTTTCCCATTGAAGACGAATGTCTCGTTTTGTTTCACTTGGAAGGCAGTGGCGCTTAATTCTAATAATTCAGGCTGAGCGACGTTAATCGCATAGTTAGTGGTGATAGAAGAATTGGAATAAGTAACGGTTACCGTGGTACCACCAACCTTGGACAAGTCGTAATTAGAGAAGGAACAATCTTTGGTGACATCTCGTTTTGAATTATCCTCGCAGGTGGCGATGACGTTTCCTTCAAAGGCGAAGTTCTCTTGGACGAAATAAGTTGTCGCGGTGGGCTTTGCTTCGATTGAAACAACCGGAGAAGAAGCTGAATATAACGTATCGGTAGAAGGATTAGCTAATCCAGAAGGATTGCTGTTGCGGGCTTTGATCGTGCGCTGATCTTCACCAAGTTCAACCGTGCCCCAAACCGCATCGACCCAATTCGGGAAATCGATGAATGGGTTACGGTTTTTGCCATAATTACGATAGATGAGGTCGTTACGGTGAATCTCGTAATCATCGACAGGATCTAGCTTATGCCAGGCGAGCAAGTCACGGAGAATGCCGATGGAAACAGGCTTGGTGGCGGTGCTATAAATGGTCGCGGTATCGACGGTGTCTTCTAGGAAGAGATTTGGATTACCCGCGTCGATCGTATCATCATCTCCAGCCAAGTTATTGTACCTAGCAACCATATAGAAGCAGGCTCTTGCGATATCGCCTTTATCGCAATCTTGAGGTTCGAATACCTCGTTGGTTCCAAGCGTCGTGCCGAAGGTTTGGGAAGTGCCGCGATAATTACCGCCGACGACGACTTTCTTATCGATTTTGTATTTGTTCCCAGCATTATCAGTGATTTTGGTTGGATCAACAAACCCATAAGAATTGTTGCTATGGGAAGAGGAATTGACATAGGAATCGCCAGGTAAAAGATGATGAATATCCCCACGAGCGCCTGGAACTTTGACTTCATTTCCGTCTTTGACCCCAAAGCCTCTGGACTTCGGCCAAATATGTTCGCGGTCGATGCCTTTGTTATCACCATGATGATCCCAGGCTCTGATGTTAGAAGCAGGTTCATCGTGATTGCGGTAGAGCAAATGAAGATACGGATTATCTAACGGGTTGCTCATCGAACCGTATTTATAATTGGTAATCGTATTGGTGGCCTTGTCATAGGTCCCGTTGGTGATATTCTCAGCCGGAGAAAGCGTCCAATCGCGGTCGGTGATTTCATACATCTGCCAAATCGCATTGCCAGAATCATAAGAATAATATTGCTGATTGTTCTTAAGAATGGGCTTCAAGGCCTTCAATAAGTCATCGCCTTGCAGATTCTTGCCGTTAAGCGAACTGTAATAAGAACGCACCTCGCTTTCTGGGACAGGATTCAGATCGATGGTCTTAGGAAGTGAAGCGGCTTTATAACCGCTATCGGCAGCTTGCGTTTCGATAGGCGCTTTGGAGGTGACGATGACCGCCACAGGAAGGCATAATGCGATTGTGAGGAAAGGAATCAATTTTTTCATACTCCCATTTTCTTCTTACGAAGAATAAATGTAAAAGCAAACATCGCATTTCTTTGTCGATGTACAGGAAAATGAAACAATTAAGAGGGGT
>ONWJ01000196.1 GCA_900321535.1 uncultured Erysipelotrichaceae bacterium | reverse complement strand
TCAGTTCTTCGCTTCTAAGAAAGGCGTTGGTTCCACCAAAAACGGCCGTGATTCCGCTGGCCGCCGCCTTGGCGCGAAGGCAAGCGACGGACAAATCGTCACCGCTGGCAGCATCCTCTATCGTCAAAGAGGTACCAAGATCTATCCTGGGACCAATGTCAGACGTGGTGGTGATGATACCTTGTTCACAACCGTCTCCGGCGTCGTCAAATTCGAGCGTTTCGGCAAGAAGGGCACCAAGGTCTCTGTCTACGAAGTCTCCGCTAAGTAATTCAGCGAAACGATTCCATAAGCACCTGGCTTCGGGTGCTTTTTTTCTTTCGGCTATTCTATATATAAATAGGATAGGGAAAGTCCCATGTACATTATTTTAATATAAGAGATTTTTCTTAGAAAAAGATAAATGGAATGAAACATGAAACGACAAGAATCCCAGTTTGAAGGCGAAAAAGGGTGTCTGATAACGACATTTTTTACAAAAAACAGCAATTCTTCGTAGAAAATGACATTCATAAGTGTTGAAATCGTTTTTGCAAGCGCTTACAATACACAAACGTTAAGCAAATTACTTTGTCGCATTTTGATCGAGATTCATCATGAACTTATCCGAAAATGCGCAAAAGCAAAATGCAAATTTATGAAAGGAGAAGTAATTCATGTTTAACAAAAAAATTGGTTTCTTTGCGTTAGCTGCTTCCATGCTTGCGTTGGCTGCTTGCGGCGGTGGCAACACCCCGGCGTCCACCAGCACCCCGGCGACAACAAGCACGCCTGCTACTACAAGCACCCCAGCGACAACAAGCACGCCTGCTACCACCAGCACCCCGGCGACCACTTCTCAGGCTGCCGAATCCTCTAAACCAGCTGAAGAATCCAAAGAGGCTGAAGAATCCCAGGAAGTCATCGAATCCCAGGAAGTTGTGGAATCCGAAGAGATCGTCGATTCTCACGAAGACATCGGCCAGCTCACCTATTATCTTGTCGGTTCGTTCAACGGATGGGCTAAACTTGATGCCGACTATGCTTTGAGCCCAGTCGAAGGCACCGATTATTTCAAGATCGCAGGCTTGAATTTTGAGGCCGGCGTCGAAGTCAAAGTCATGACCGCCGTTGGAGCGGACGAATACTGGTATCCAGAGGTCGAAGGCGTTAATACCAACCTGCTTTTGACTCAAAGCGGAAAGTATGATTTCTACTTCAAGCCAGTCGCGTTTGGCGAAAGCGAGCTTGACGAATCCATCACCATCCATTATGGCGTCCTCGGCTACAAGAGAGTCGGCGAATATGAAGGCGAAATCACTGAAACCCATTATTACCTCTGCGGCAACTTCAACGGATGGGGCGCTGCGATTAACGATCCGGACTACGAACTCGTGAAGGAAGCTGATAAGGTCGATGGCCATGATGCTTATGCTATCGTTGATGATTTCGAAGCTACTGCCGAGTTCAAAGTCGCGACCAACAAGAACGCTTGGTTCCCAGCCAGCAACCTCACCGTTCCAGCAGCTGGCACCTATAAGATCCAAGCTGTTGTCGATGGCATCAACGTCTCTGTCAACGTTATCCCAGCAAACGACTAATCTATAACAACATAAAAAAAGGCGTGTAGTGCGTGCTATGCGCCTTTTCTTTTTCGTTGAAGTCCACTTTGGAAGGGCTTACAATTTAAGTTGCATAGTTAAGCAAATTACTATTGGGGCATCCTTTGATTCATCTGAACTTAATGCCCCAATCAAAACATTTTGAAAGGAGTATGTAATTCATGTTTAACAAAAAATTTGGTCTACTCGTCATGTCTGCCGCGATGATGGGCTTAGCCTCTTGCGGTGGCAACAATCCTGCTCCCAACCCGAGCACAGCAGCATCCACGGCGGCTGGTACCTCAACCCCAGCTGACACATCTACCCCGGCTGCTACCACCGGCGGCGGCAGTGCCGTCACGGTTCCAACTCAAGAAGGCAAGATCACCGTTTATTTCGAATACGAAGACAACGCAACCGATTCGCGTATCGCCGAAAGCCCAGTCACTTGCTTGACCTTGAAAGAAGTGACCGATTGCGCATGGGTCGCCCCATTTGTCACCGGCAACTGGAACACCTATGGAGTCACCCCAGCCGAAGGCGCTTATGAGATGACGCTTCTTGAGAACACCAACATCTTCTATGCCTTTATCCCGGCTGATTCTGATCTTGGCGATCTCGGCTATCAAATCACCCTTGGCTATAACGCCGCAAGTGGTGTTTCCGCTGGTAAACAAGGCATCAACTGGTCTTACAAAGCCTGCGCCAACGATGATATTTCCTATCCATATCCTGGCCATCCGACCATGAATAAGATTGCCGATAACGTCTATCAATGCGTCGGCGCTGAGAATGCCCCATATGCATTCACCCAATTGCTTCCTGAACCAGTTATGGTTAAGAACCCGATGATTAAGTTCAAGATGGAACTCACCGGTGAGCTTACTCTTGGCGAGAACCTCGAATACTGCTTGAAGGGTTCCTTCAACAACTGGACCGCCATCTCGCTTCCTGCCCCAGACGAAGAAGGCTACTATCAAATCTCTCTTGGCGATGAAGTCATCAACGGTAAGTTCGAATTCTGCTTCGGCGTCCGTAACAAACTCGTCGGCGAAATGAACGATATGTATAACTTCTATCGTCCAGGCAAAGGAAAAGGAAAAGGCGCGACCTATACCGAGAAGAAGGAAGGTGACACGATTGTCGAAACTGAAATCTCTAACTTCTCCCTTACCGTCCTTTCTACCCAAAAGCCAGACACCGTCGCTGATATTGGCACCTTCACCAACCCAGCCAAGATGACCATCACCAAGACCGACGCCGAAGGCAAAGTAGTCAAGGAAGTCGTCGATTATGCGCTTCCAATGGATGATGTCACGATGGACAAAGACGTTGTCATCACCGTCAATAACAGCGGCACCGCCCTCGGAAGCGACGTTGCTGTCTCTATCTGCGGTTCCTTCAATTCTTGGGGCACTCACGTTGCCATGATCGTTGCCGAAGCTGGCAAGTCCTGGACCTATACCCTTAAGAAAGAAGAAATCTATGCAACCGCCTTGGTCGAATTCAAAGTCACCGATGGCGATTGGAGAAGCCAACTTGGTGGCAAAGATGGTGCGAACCTCGGCTTCCGTCTTGAAAAAGGCAAAGGCACCGTCACCATCACCGCTGATATGACCGGATTCGGCGTCCAGAAAGAAGATAAATCCTATCCTTCTATCGCTGGCACCCTCGTCTACGGCGAATAATTCTTCTTCATCATTTGCATGCGGGCAGCACATACTGCCCGCATGTTGTTTATTCTTGAAAGGAAAGATACATGAAACAAAGACAATTGCTCACGCTTGCTTCCTCAATCTTGCTTCTTGCTTCTTGTGGCGGGGGTTCTCAGCCTGCTGCAACAAATAGCAACGCCTCTAGCGGTGGCGAAGCATCTTCTGCGCAAGCCTCGACGAGCGTTCCTTCTTCCGATCCAAGCTATGCGAAAGCTCCAGGAAGCTATGTTTTCCCAAGCTACACCATGTTCTCCAAGGCCGAAGCGGATGCGCTTCCTGCCTTAGGCGAAAAAGAAATCGTCGCCTTCTGCCCAGTTTCTAGCGGACAAACCAATGTTTATAACTGGACCCGTGATTCTGGTGGCGATCATGCTTTTGCTTCTTGGCCAGGCACTCCGATGACCGAAAAATATAACGACAAATGGTTCAAAGTCCATTATCAGGGCTATGACGATTTGTGGATCATCTTCAATGGCAAGGGACAAACCCGTGACATGCATATAACCCATGGCGGTTATTGGTGGTTCTGGGAAGCTGACCAAGATATCCACGACACCATCCCGAATTCCTATTTCGTGGATACCGCCTCCTTCGTCGATGGCAAAACCATCCGCGTGGTCACCAATTCGGCGATGAGTTCCTTCTCGCTTTACGCGGATAACGATGTCGTCGTCTCTGGAAACATCGATTACAACGCCCTCGATATCTCCTTAGGCAATCATAAAGTCGATATCAACAAGAAATATTGGATCAAAGCCAAAGTAGGGGAAGAAGAGCTCACCAAAGATGTCGCTTTGTATTCCCTTTATGGCACCAAAGAATTCAACGCCGACTATGCTTATGAAGGCGATGATCTTGGCTTAACCTATGGAAAAGAAAGCTCTACCTTCAAGGTTTGGAGCCCGGTTTCTAGCGAAGTCAACCTCAAGATCTACAATACTGGTACACCAGCCAGCTATGGCGTGGGTGGATCCGATGAAGCGGTCGCAACCTTCAAAATGACAAAGCAAGACAAAGGCGTCTGGAGTGTCAAAGTCGATGGGGACCTCGATGGCAAATACTATACTTATGAAGTAACGAACAAAGTATATAACAAGAAAGAAATCGTTGACCCATACGCACGTTCTACCGGCGTAAATGGTCTCCGTGGCATGATTCTTGACCTCGAGAAAACCAATCCTACCGGCTGGGACACCGTCTCCCCAAAAGCCATCGACCGCAAAGCGACGGTGGTCTATGAGACCCATATCTCCGACCTCACCAGCGCTTCTAGCTGGAATGGCGACGCCGCAAAGAAGAAGAAATTTGCTGGCTTCCATCAAACGGGTACTTCCATCACCAAAAACAACAAAGTCATCACCACTGGTTTTGATCACATCAAAGAACTCGGCGTTAATGCCGTCCAGATCCTTCCGATGTATGACCAAGCCAACGATGAACGCAAAGACGTCTTCAACTGGGGCTATAACCCACTCAACTACAACGTCCCAGAAGGTCTTTATTCCTCTGACCCATATGATGGCGCGGTCCGTGTGAAAGAACTCAAAGAGCTCATTCGCGATTATAACCAAGCCGGCATCAACATCATCATGGACGTCGTCTATAACCACGTCGCTGGTGCGGTGGAGTCTAATTTTGATGTCCTCTTCCCAGGGTATTTCTATCGTTATCTCGATAATGGCGCGCTTTCCAATGGCTCTGGTTGCGGCAACGAAACGGCCTCCGACCATTACATGTTCCGCAAATTCATGATCGATTCGACCAAATACTGGGCCAAAGAATATAAGCTCGGCGGTTTCCGCTTCGACCTCATGGGTCTCCATGATTACGAGACCATGAATGAGCTTGCCGCCAGCGTCAAGGAAGTCAATCCTTCCATCATCATCTATGGCGAGCCATGGCAAGGCGGAACCTCCACCATGCCAGATGGCATCTCGGCCAAGCAGAAAAACGGCAACAAGTACGTTGGCTATGGCCAATTCAACGATGGCATGCGCGACGCCCTCATCAAAGGCGGTCTCAATAAGCCTGAAGCTACCGGATGGGCAACCTCCATCGAAGGCGGATTCCGTTCCGAAATCGACGCGATTGTCGATGGTTTGAAGGGCACGACCCGCTCCGACGGCGTCATTGCTGACCCTGACAAGACCGTCAACTACGTGACTTGCCACGATAACTACACCCTCCATGACCGCATCGCCTATAACTATGACGGCGTGCTTGAAGAAGATGACATCAAGGCCATGTCCAAATTGGCCCAATCCTTCGTTATGACCTCCCAAGGCACGAGCTTCATGCTCGCCGGCGATGAATTCTATCGCTCGAAGACCCTTCCTAACGGAGAATATGACCACAATTCCTATGAATCTTCCTACCAAGTCAATGAGCTCGACTGGAATCTCAAAGCCGAGAAC
>ONWJ01000147.1 GCA_900321535.1 uncultured Erysipelotrichaceae bacterium | reverse complement strand
GCGCGAAAAACTCGCAAAAACGAAAAAAGGCTGCAGATCTCTTGCATTTTGTAGGCCTGAAAGGAATAGAACACCAGCGAGTCTCTACTCTTTCTGGTGGCCAAAAACAAAGAGTAGCCATCGCTAGAGCGTTGGCAAATGACCCGAAAATCATCTTGGCCGATGAACCGAGCGGGTGCCTGGACGAGCGGAACGCGATCATGGTTTTTGACTTGTTGAAACGTATTTCAAAGAACGCTTTGGTGGTCGTCGTTAGTCATGACGAATCTTTGGCGAGGCGTTATTGCGATGAGGGTTATTTCTTCAAAGATGGTTGCTGCATCTCTCATGAGCAATTCAACCAGCCTAAGATAGCGACTAGCCCGCCTACTTCTATGCGATTGCCTCAAAAGGAGGGCGAGACAAAACCTACCCTTGGATTTCTTTTCTCTCATGCCTGGAAGACGTTTATTACCAAGAAGTATCGAAGTCTTGTTTCTGAGATTGCCATTGCACTAGGCTTAGTAGGAGTGGGACTATCCACATTTATGACTTCAACGATCAAGGAAGAACTCGCTGGAGCGTTTTCTAGCATCGTCCCCGAGAACGTTATCACCATGTCTTCACCCTCTACTGGAGGGCAAAGCGTCTCAAATGTCTACGCGGCTAGAAATGAAGAAGCCACCTATATTTATGAGAATTATCCCGAATACATCAAAGGAATCGGGTCATCGGTTCAAATCGGCTATGAATCTTGGTTCACGGATGGAAATCTTTTCACTTTCTTGTCGGGACCAACCCAAGGAGTGCTTCCGGGCTTTTCTTCTAGAACGATCAATGATTACCTTTGGCTTGAAGACTATCCTAATTTAACGTTCTTCCCAAAACGCCCTGAAAAATGCGATGGCGATGATGAGGTAATCATCGGTTTGCCTTATTCTTTCATGAGCAACCTCTGCTATGGTCTACACATTACAAGGAACTATGAAAGTCTTGGAGACTTCATCGGCAGAAGAAAGCTGCAATTGATGCTCACGCTTGCTCGATATGAATGGGATTTCGAAGATAGTGAACTATTCACCGTCATTGGAGTCGCTCAGACTGAATTCCCCTGTTTCTTTCATTCTAGTCATGATTGGAACAGTCGCTTCTATCTTGATCATCTGAAATTTCGAAGTTGGCTAAACGAAGAAACGCCGAATCCTCAATACGCTCTCGAATTGCCTTATGTTTCTCTAAAAGGGAACCCGGAGGAATTGCTCCAACTTCTAAGAAGGGATGAGTCGTTAGACCATTTGGTTTTCGAATTGGCGTCTTCTGAATTGCTTCCAAGCGTATGCCCAATCGGTAGGAAATGCGGTGTGAATCGTTTGTATCTCTACGGTGCGGACAAACTAGGTTGCACATGGAATGAACTTGATAAAATAAGCAATGAAAATCCTAAAATCATTGGCAGAACCCCAGTATCTCAAGGTGCATATTATGCAGATGCAAGCTCAGTTGCCATGGGTTTTGCAGGCAAATTCTTCCTATGCGAAAGCGAAGAGAAGGCCAATAACGTCATCGATCTCTACAGTGATTTGCCGAAGGAAAACGCAGGACTTCAATTAGAGATGCCAGAAGGCACGATTGACGGATCGTACCTTTCAAGCGCCTCCAATGGGCTTCGGTTGTCATGCGATATCAGTGGGATAAAAGAAGGGGTTTCTCCTAGTGGACTAGAAGAAGTGGCTTTATCACGTCCTTTGTTCGATGAGTTAGGAAAACCGAAAGAGATTTATTTGGTGGCAGAGACGAAGGCGGAAGAAATCGGCGAAACGATCTCCCGTCAATTTCAGACATGTAGGCTCAAAGTAACGGGGGTGAAAGATGGCAAAAACCGGGTTATGCATGTTGTTTCCGACTGGGCAGTTGACTTCTTTCAGATACATCTTGGGATGAGCGCATTCCTTCTTCAGCCTAACGGTTGCGTCTTTTATTTAGAAGAAGGAGCGGAGGCTTCAAAAATCGTCAATGAACTAAAAAGAGGCTACCCGTTATATCGTTTTTCATCTCCAGCAGACGATGTGAAGGACTCCATGTCGAGTACTTTATCGTATCTTGGGACGGTGCTTGGTATCTTCTCTTTTGTCTCCCTTACGATGTCTTCGTTGCTGTTATTTGTGGTCATGTCGATCCAAATGAACGAGTCCAAGCGAGAAGACGAAATGTTCTTTGTAATAGGCATCGCTAGAAAAGACATCGCGAAAGGTTATGTCTGTCAATGCGCCCTCTATACTGGGATAGGGATTGCGGTTGCGTCTGTTTTCTTGCTCGTCGCTCAGGTATTTGCAAGATCTTATATCGCCTCAAGCTTTGGCGGTTCCAGTAATGGCATGATCTCATTTCGTCCAATCTTATCGATGGTGGCAGTTGGAATAACCTTAGGCATCATCATTTCATTGATTTTGTATTTTTCATTGATGAAGACCGATTTTTCCAAAAGAAACGTCGAATATTAGGGATTTCTTCCCAAGCATTTGTAAATGTTTTGAAAAAAACAATGAAAAAACTTGCAGTGTTGCTCTAGTTTGGTGGTAAAATTTTGAGCGGACAACCGATAGGGGTACCTAGGTACCCATCGATCCAGGAAGGTTAGGAATCTCATGAAGGGAACAGTCAAAATGTTCAACAAGGAGAAAGGTTACGGCTTTATCCGTGGCGAAGACGGTAAAGACTACTTTTTCCACTATTCCGTTCTTGTGATGGATGATTTCAAAACCGCCGAAAAAGGCGAAGCTGTTGAATTCGAAGTACAAGAGTCTGAACGTGGTCTCCGTGCGAAAGACGTTAAGAAAATTGCCTAATCTCCATTTTTGATGGATTTAGCGAGCCGCACATTGATGCGGCTTTTTTCTCCCTTGAGGGAAGGAATAATGAAAATACCTCTATCTTCTTTAAGAAGATGAGGGTACAATCACCTCGCCCAATGAAGGTGGTATTTTGTTTATGTCATTAAAAGCAGGTATTGTCGGACTTCCTAATGTTGGAAAGTCTACCTTGTTCAACGCGATCACCAATTCGCACGTCGAAGCCGCGAATTATCCTTTCGCGACCATCAAGCCAAACGCAGGTGTCGTCATTGTTCCTGATTCTCGTTTGGATCGTCTTTCCAAAGCGTTCGAACCAGAAAGGACGATTGCCGCGACCTTTGAGTTCTTCGATATCGCTGGACTTGTCAAAGGTGCCTCCAAAGGAGAGGGCCTTGGAAATCAATTCCTGGCTGCGATTCGCGAATCGGATGCGATCTGCGAAGTTGTCCGTTGCTTCGAATCCGATGAAATCATTCATGTTGAAAACACTGTTGATCCTGCTCGCGACATCGAAACCATCGACCTTGAACTTGCGATGGCGGACCTTGATTCCGTCAATGGCCGCATTGGCAGATTGACCCCGAAAGCCCGCATTTCCAAAGATAAAACCGCAGTCTATGAGATGGCGATTCTCGAAGAACTTGCAAAAACTCTTGGAGAAGGGTTGCCGGCTAGACTATGCAAAACATTAAGCGAAGAGCAACTTGCTTACGCGAAAAAGAACTTCTTCTTGCTGACGTTAAAACCAATCCTTTATGTGGCCAATGTGTCCGAAGTCGACTATGCCGACCTAGACAATTGCACTTACTACCAAACGGTTAAAAAGATTGCAGAAGACCAAGGTGCTCAATGCATCCCCGTCTCCTGCCAAATCGAATATGAAATCTCCCAACTCGACGCGGCCGATAAAGAGGAATTCCTCAAAGAGCTCGGTGCGACGGAGTCGGGACTTGATAAACTCGTCAAGGCCGCCTATCGCTTATTGAATCTATGCACCTTCTTCACCGTTGGGAAAGATGAATGCAGAGCCTGGACCTATGAAGATGGCATGACCGCTCCTGAATGTGCGGGCATCATCCATACGGACTTCCAAAAAGGATTCATCAAAGCGGAAGTGTATTCTTGCGAAGACTTCTTCACTTACGGCTCAGAAGCCGCGGTGAAAGAAGCCGGGAAACTTCGTCAAGAAGGAAAGGATTACCGGATGAAAGATGGAGACTGCGTCTTCTTCCGGTTCAATGTATGAGAATCGGGTTAGGTGAAGACATCCATCGCTTGGTCCCAAACCGAGACCTCTTCCTCGGAGGGGTGAAAATCCCGTTTGAGAATGGACTGCTCGGCCATAGCGATGCCGACTGCGTGCTCCACGCGGTCATGGATGCGATATTAGGAGCTCTTGCCAAAGGGGACATCGGTGTGTACTTCCCGCCCAATGATCCTGCTTATGACGGCGCGGACTCGAAGTTGCTTCTAAAAGAAGTGGTGGCCATCATGAAGAAAGAAGGCTACCGCATCGGCAACATCGACGTTCTTGTGACTGCAGAAGCGCCGAAACTCAACCCTTATCGTGATGCGATTCAAACTTCCATCGCTGGGTTGCTTGAAACAAAGAAAGAAAACGTCGGTCTTCAACTGATGACCAACGAAGGGCTTGATGCCCTTGGTCATGGCGAGGCCATCGCCGCGAAGGCCATCGTACTATTGGAGGAATGCGAATAATGACTCATGAAGAAATCTTGAAAACGCGCATTCTTGAAGCGTTAGAAGCTTTGGGGATTCATCTTTCCCCATCCGATATCGTTATCGAAAGAAGCCGTGACCCACTTCATGGCGATTACGCTTCCAATGTCGCGATGAAAAACTTCCGCCTTTCTGGCATGAAATCCCCACGCGATTTCGCCGCTGCTCTCCAAGAGAAGATCGCGGATGACAATATCGAGAAAATTGAAATCGCTGGCCCTGGCTTTATGAACTTCTTCATGAAGCAAGACCTCCTTCAAGGAGTTGTCAAACAGATCCTTGATGCAGGCGATCATTACGGTCGAAATCCGAAAAAAGCCTGCAAAATCAACGTGGAATACGTTTCCGCGAACCCAACCGGTGACCTTCATCTTGGCCATACGAGATGCGCAGCAATCGGTGATTGCATCGCCAATATCTTAGATTGGGCAGGCTATGATGTAACCCGTGAATATTACGTCAATGACTGCGGCAATCAAGTCGAACACCTCGGTCATTCCATCCGCGCCCGTTATCATGAACTCTTTGGAGAACCTCTTGATTTGGGCGACGATGACTATCATGGCGAGGACCTCATCGCGATCGCCCAATCGATCAAAGATCAATTCGGTGATAAATACTTGGTCGATAACCAGGAATCCCATGACTTCTTCATTCGCTTTGGCATTGATACCGAACTTGCCAAGATCAAGAAAGACTTGGCGGACTTCCGTGTCAAATTCGATGTGTTTACTTATGAATCGGATATCCGTAAAGCTGGGTTGATTGAAAAGACCATCGAAGAATTGAAAGATCACACCTATCTCCAAGACGGTGCGTTGTACCTGAAGACCAGTGACTATCTCGATGATAAAGATCGTCCAATTGTGAAATCCGACGGACTCTACACCTACTTCATGCCTGATATCTGTTATCACTATGACAAGATGGCAAGAGGATATGACCATCTCATCGACATTTTAGGTGCTGACCATCATGGCTATATCGCTCGTATGAAGAGCGCGCTCATGATGAAAGGTTATTCTGAAGATGTCTTAGAAGCGCAATTCATCCAAGTTGTCCACGTCTTCCGCGATGGAGTAGAAGTGAAGATGAGCAAACGTACCGGCAAAGCCATCGCTCACCGCGACTTGGTGGAAGATGTCGGCGTCGATGCAGTGCGTTACCTCTTCGTGGAACGTAATCAAACATCTCACCTCGACTTCGATTACAGCTTAGCCATGGAGCAAAGCAGTGCAAACCCAGTCTATTACGCGCAATATGCCCATGCTCGCTGTGCTTCGCTTCTCTCCCTTGGACAAGATATCCCGCTTGATCCAAGCGCAAAGCTGCTCAAAGAAGAATCGGAAATGTCAATTTTGAAGCATTTAGCCGCATTCCCGAGTATGATAGAGACTGCAGCGCGGGATCGTGCACCTTATAAGGTGGCCGCTTATATCCACCATTTGGGTGAATTGATCCACGAATTCTATGCTGCATGCCGTATCATTGATCGCAACAACGTTGAGCTTACCGCTTCCCGTTTGGCGTTGATCAAAGCCGCGGAAATCACCTTGAAAAACGCTCTTGGAATTCTCGGTGTATCCGCCCCTGAGAAAATGTAAAAATCAAAAAAATACCTACAGAAAGGACTTAAATTTATGAAAAACAATGAATCCATGATCGCCGCAGCCGTCGCCATTCTCACCGAGAACGGCGAGGCCATGAAGTTCTCTGACCTCTGGGCAAAAGTCATCGCTAGACTAGAAATCCCTGAGGAAGAAGCCGCCTCCCGCATCGGCCACTTCTATACCGACCTCTCTTTCTGCGGTGCGGTTGTTGTCTTAAGCGATAATACTTGGGATCTTCGTTCCCGTCATAATTATGACGCGGTTCATATCGATGTCTCGGCTGTCTACACTGAAGTGGAAGACAACACCGACCTCGACCAGACCGACCTTCAAGAGAATGCCGAATACGATCAATCCGTCCAAGGCATTGTTACCTCCACCGGCGTTCTTGATGAAGAAAGCGAAGAAGATGATTCCACCGAAGGTTCTCAATCCCGTGAACGTGACGCCGCGACTGAAGCGCTCGGCGTGAAAGGAGACATGTAATGGCCTACTGCGATTTTCTTGATAATCTTCCAAAGATTCCAAAGCTTATTCTCGCTATCGTCCTTAACCCTCTCTTTGTCGTCTATCGCTTCATCAAAGAAATCAGAGCGAAAGAATTCGGCGTTCTTGTCTTAGATATCGTTCTTGGCGTTATCATCTATCCGGTCTTCTGGATTGCTGATATTGTCTACATCGCAACCCGTAACGTGATCTTCGATTTCCGTTATTGGTTCGGCGGAATGAAACCTGAAGACAAGAAACCAGAAGAAAAGAAAGATGATCAAAAGGTCATCGAAGCTGAAGTCGAAGAAAAGAAATAAGACCTATTGAAACAGGTGTTCGGCATCGGATGCCTGTTTTCTTTTTGCCCCGATAAAATGTAAGCCCTTTCATTTTCTTCTTGACTCACGGTCCGTAGAGTGTATTCTATTGTGCTTTTTTAAAGCAAAAGAATATGTCTACTTTCCAAGAACTATACGAACTCATCTGCAAAAACGACGTCATCACAGTTTGGGGACATGCTTTGCCCGATGGCGATTGCTATGGATCCCAAGTTGCATTGAAACATTTGATTCAAGATACGTTTCCCAATAAAAAGGTATATATCATCGGCAGTGGTGTCCCATCCTTTTTCGGACGTTTGGGAAGCATGGATAACCCAGATGATAAAACCATCCAATCCTCGCTTGGCATCCTCGTGGATGTCTCTTGCTTAAGACGCGTGGAAGATCAACGAGTCCGCATGTGCAAGGACTTCATGAAATTTGATCACCATTGTCCAAACAAAGGGAATGAACCATTCGAACATCCTAGTTTCGTGGATGAAGAGCGTATTGCCGCAGCGGAAATCATTGCCGATTTTGCAACCGAATTTCACATGAAATTTTCAAAAATCGCTGCAGAAGCCATCTATTTAGGTATGGCAACGGATTCTGGAAGATTCTTATATCACGGTACGACAAAGCATACATTTGAAGTGATTGCGATGCTTGCTGGCTATGGCGCGGATCTCAAATCGATTCTCGATGTTGCCTATTACGAAAGAAAAGAAGTTCGCTTATTCAAATCGTTCATGAAACGTCATACTCATTGCAAAGGACAGGTTGATTACTGCGTCATCCATCCTGAGGATTATCAAAACTTCGGCATCACCTATGAAGAAGCTGGTTCCTTCGTCAATGCGATCGCTGGACGTCACCGCAAGCCAATCTATATGCTTGCGACCGAAGAAAGAAACGGTAATTACCGTGTCGAGCTTCGTTCTAACAAACGTTATCCCATCCATGCGACCGCGATTCAATTCGGTGGTGGAGGACATCGTTATGCCTCTGGATGCAACATTGTGGATAATCGCCCATCTATCGATGAGATCATCGAAGCCCTCAACTGCGTTAGTCAAGATGCATGACACTTGCTTTGCAAGATGTCACAAGCCTCCCGTTTTGCTATAATGCTCTCACCAAACGAGGAGGCTTTTTATGTACGAATATATTGCCGAACAAATGTTAGTCGCCGCGAAACGCGCGGACGCCTGGGTCAAGAAGATCTACGAGATGGATTTCCCAGTCGAAATCAAAGATGATAATTCCCCAGTTACCGACGCGGATAAAGGCGCTGATGAAATCATCCGCGCTTATTTAGGAACCCTTTTCCCAGAAGCGGGCTTCTTAACCGAAGAGAGCTTCGATGATGGCAGCCGCTTCCTTAAGAAAGGAGTCTTCATCGTCGATCCTGTTGATGGAACGAAAGAATTTGTCTCGAAAAACGGCCAGTTCACCATCAACATCGCTTACTGCGTCGATCATGAAATCGTTGCCGGCGTGATTCGCATCCCAATGCAGAATGTCTCTTACTATGCGATCAAGGGCAAAGGCGCTTATCGCCTTGATGATGGCAAAGAGCCGGTTCGTATCCATGTCTCTGACCGCAAAAACAATCTACGTGTCTGCTGCTCCATTTCTCATGTCACTCCAGCCGAAGTGGAATTCTATAAAGCCCACGCCTCGTTATTAGAAGGCGAACCCAAACCTGTAGGAGCCTCCACCAAGTTCTGCAAAATCGCAGAAGGCGAATATGATTTGTCAGTAAGATTCTCTGACGGCACCAAAGAGTGGGACGTCGCTCCTGGCGATATCATTCTCCATGAAGCTGGCGGCGTGATGGTAGAACCTGATGGCAAGCGCATGACTTATAACCGGGCGGACGTCTATAACAGAAAAGGCTATGTCATTGCAAACTCCATTGAAACCGCATTGTTAAAATAAACCAGTTTTATTCCGTTAAAGATAAGGCTGAGCGACTGATGTTTCTGGCAGGGCAGTAGGGCGCTTGGCCTTTTTCTTTCCGAATCAAGATAAAATGCCAAAAGAAATACCCTTTTCTTTAATTAAAGAAATACGTAAAAAAAGAGTGCATTTTTCATGCGCAATACTATGATAAAAGACAGGAGGAATTGCTATGGCTGCTTTTATTAAATGGATGGATGATAGGTCCAGACTCGTCAAGATTTTGTTCTGCCTTCCTATCATCGACATCATTTGGGGTGTCTACCGTTTGCTTGGTGCCATTGCCCAGAAAGACGTTCTCAGATTGGTTCTCGCCATCGTCTGGATCGTGTTTGCCGGCTTCATTGGCTGGGTCTTAGACCTTGTCGCCATCATCATCACCAACCACATCTTCTGGTTTGTTGACTAATTAACGGCAAATATCAAAAAAGAACCCTCGCGGTTCTTTTTTCGTTTTCTATTAACCTTCTTATTGGTTTTGCTGCGCTTTTC
>ONWJ01000248.1 GCA_900321535.1 uncultured Erysipelotrichaceae bacterium | reverse complement strand
CGTATCAATGCCGCTTGCCGCGTCAACGATATCAGCTATTCCAAATTCATGAACGGACTCAAGAAGTCCGGCATTGCGATCAACCGCAAGATGCTCTCTGAGATCGCCATCGCCGATCCAAAGGCATTCACCGGCCTTGTCGCAACCGCCAAGAAGGCTCTCTAATTCCCTCTTGAAAGCAAAACCTCTCGAGCAAAATCGAGAGGTTTTTTCGTTAAATATGAGGTTTTTGCAGAGATTTTAGAAAGATGTTTCAGTTTTTAACGTATCTAAATCAGGAATAGGCGTATCTTGATCAATGGCAGAATAAGTGACCGTGTAGGTTTGATGACAATCCGTTTCCGCCCCCTTTTTGGCTTTATAATAAGATTCGATATCAATGCTGACAGGGGTGAAATCATCTTGTATGGTCACCGTAGCGGCGCAATAAGAGAAAGAAGGATAATCATCTAATCCACCGAATTGCCTCATTTGAATCTTGATGTTATTCGTGGCTTTTTCGGTATCGAATTCGATCTTGAATTTATAATGCTCAGCGGATTCTTCTTTGGTAACGGCTTTGATCGCGGCTTCATTAAGCGAATAGCCTTCAATTGTATAGCCAAAAGGATCGACCCCGTATTTCTCAAGGTATGCTTTCTTATCAAACTGGGCGAATTCCCCTGCCCCGTTATCTTTGACGACGATAATATCACCATGATAATAGGCAAGATGAGTCGTATTTACGAATGCAGAATGAGATTCATTCTTCATGTAAGAATACTCTTGCCCTTTGATGGTCGTGACATCGATGGTTTGATCGACCGGGATGAAAAGGAAGGTCGCGGTTGTCTTGCCTTTGGTAACGGCCTGGTAAGATTTTAAATGAACCAGTCGTGTCCCTAGGTACATTGGGATATCTTTGTACTCTGCTTCGGTTAAAGTAGAGACCTTTTTTGTTTCAACGCTAGAAACGACTTCTTCGCTTTCTCGGCTTAGATTTTCAGGCGCAGAGCCACATCCTACAAGGACCAAACAGGACAATATCAATAAGGGGATTTTTTTGGTGTTCATAACGCGATGAAGTGTACTATAAATGAGCCAAAATGGCCACAAAACTCATTTATTTAATAAATGTAAGGATTCTATTTGAGCAATAAATAAGCGGGATTTGCAGGGTTTTCTAGATTTTGATGCTGCTTTTTTTATTCACAAAAAAGCATACAAAAACCCCGCCAAAATCTCGGCGGGGTAAGTGCCATATTTAGCAATTACGTTCTACGAAGGCTTCTAATTCTTCCACGCTTGGCGCGGCCCCGATCGCGCCTTTTTGAAGGGTTGCTAACGCCCCTACGGCGTTGGCCCTCTTTAAGCAATAACGGATCTTCTCTTCGTCATCAACAAGCGAAGGATCATTATGATAAGCGGCTATGAAATAAGAATAGAAGGCATCGCCGGCTCCGGTTGTATCAACTGGTTTCACTGGAACGGACGGCACATGTATCAAACGCCCATCTTTGTAGAAGATCGAGCCATCTTTCCCTAAGGTGATGACCGCGACTTGCCCTTTATGGAGCAATTTCTTAAGGCCTTTTTCGATTTCTTCTTCGCCCGAAAGATAAGCAAGCTCATCATTGGAGAACTTTAAGATATCGGCTTTCTTCAAGGCGTTTAAGAATACTTCTTTGGCTTCTTGAGGCGAAGAGAAGATATCATCGCGGTAATTAATGTCGAAGGAGATTGCGACATTTGGATGTTTACGGATCTTCTTTATAGCGACATCGAAGAATGCCCTACCCTCTTCAAAAGAAAGCATCAAGGAACCAATATGGGCTACGCCGCCTTCATTGAGCAATTCATCCTCAACCTGATTCAAATCAAGATGATAATCTGCCCCGTTATCACGGTCGAAACGGAAGGAACGTTCGCCATCAACCAAAGCAACAATCGCTTTGGAAGTTGGATAAACCTCACTTACGACGATGCCCTGCTTATAGAAATGAGCATCCTCCGCCGCTTTTAGCAAGATTTTGCCTTCTTCATCATCGCCAACGCATCCAGCAAAACAAACATCTTTGGTGTACAAAGTTGCGTTATAGGCAAGATTAAACGGGGCGCCGCCGGGTTTAACCAGGCGCTTATCGCCATCAACGAAGATATCAACGAGGATTTCCCCTACGCACAGAATCATTTTTCAGTCTCTTGTTTGACGTCGCCCAAACGGATGCGGTTGGTGGATTCTTCATCGAAGAAGCAGGCGAAGTCATCGTTTGGCGAGAAGGCGACGATATCGCCTTTGCGGATACGATTCAAGGCACTGGTCTTCATGATCAAGGTATTCGCGCAGCCATTGACCTTGATATAGCAATGCAAGACATCGCCAAGAAGCTCTAAGATGGTGACTTCGCCAGAGAAAACGGCTTTCTTTGGATCATCGACTTTCATCAAGTGCTCTGGACGGATGCCGTAGACAACCTTCATGCCTTTCCATGGGGCAAGAATCTTTTGATGCTCGTCGGAAAGCGGGATGCAGACTTCTTCGGTGACGCGAAGTCCTTTGCCGTCATCGGTGACGACGCCGTGGATGAAGTTCATCGGTGGGGTGCCAATGAAGCCAGCGACGAACATATTGTCTGGGTTTTCATAGATTTCGGTTGGGGTGCCGATTTGCTGGACATAACCAGCCGACATGACGACGATGCGGCTCGCCATGGTCATGGCCTCGACCTGGTCGTGGGTGACATAAATCGTGGTGGCACCGACATCATTATGGATACGGGAGATTTCAGAACGCATCTGAACACGGAGTTTGGCGTCCAGGTTAGAAAGAGGCTCGTCCATTAAGAAGACTTTGGGGTTTCTGACGATCGCGCGGCCCAAAGCGACACGCTGACGCTGACCACCAGAGAGGGCTTTTGGTTTGCGTTTCAGCAAATCAGTAAGGCCTAAAACACGGGCAGCTTCTTCCACGCGGCGTTTGATTTCTTCCTTTG
>ONWJ01000145.1 GCA_900321535.1 uncultured Erysipelotrichaceae bacterium | reverse complement strand
TTTCTTAGAATAGAAGGGTTTTGCAGGGTCTTTTTTGAATTTTTGATATTTGTTTTCGTTTTCTTTTCCCGTAGGCGTGCTTATGTGCGCAAAGAATGCTACAATACGCACGTTTTGGCATAGTAATGCCAAGGAGGACTATTCATGGCCAAGAAATTCTACATCACTACCCCAATCTATTATCCAAGCGCTGCACCGCATCTTGGACACGCTTATTGCACGACGATGTGCGATGTGATTGCCCGTGGAAAGAAAATGCGCGGCTATGACGTTTTCTTCCTTACCGGCTTAGACGAACATGGCGAAAAGATTCAAAAGAACGCCGAAGCAAAAGGCGTTACTCCGCAGCAATTTGTTGACGAGATTTCGGTTCGCTTCACCTCGCTTTGGGATGCGATGGAAATCAAATATTCTGATTTCATCCGTACGACGCAGCCACGTCATGAGAAAACCGTTCAAAAGATCTTCTCCCGCATGGTGGAGCAGGGCGACATCTATCTCTCTTCTTACACCGGCTGGTACTGCGTCCATGAAGAATCTTACTGGACGGAAACCCAAGTCGGCCCTGAGCATCTTTGCCCAGAATGTGGCCGACCAGTGGAAAAGAAAGACGAGCCAGCTTACTTCTATCGTTGCTCTGCTTATGCAGAAGATTTGCTTCGCATGTATGACGCTAACCCGAACTTCATCACCCCTGAATCCCGCAAAAACGAGATGGTCCATACGTTTATCGAACCAGGTCTCCAAGATCTCTGCGTCTCTCGTACCTCTTTCTCCTGGGGTGTCCCTGTATTAGAAAACCCTGGCCACGTCGTCTATGTCTGGCTTGACGCGCTTACCAACTACATCACCGCGCTTGGTTATCTCCAAGACGACGATTCTAATTTCAAGCGTTACTGGGAAGATCCAGATTCTGAAATCGTCCATGTCATCGGCGCGGATATCACCCGTTTCCATACGATTTATTGGCCGATGTTCCTTAATAGCCTGAAGCTAAGACAGCCAAACCGCGTTTTCGTTCACGGCTTATTGATGATGAAAGACGGAAAGATGAGCAAATCGAGAGGGAACACGATCTCCGCTTATCCATTAATTGAGCGTTATGGCGTCGATGCGGTCCGTTATTACATGGTGAGTGAAGTTCCTTTCGGCGATAACGGAACCTTCACCCCGGAACAATTCGTTATGCGCATCAATCAAGATCTCGCGAATAACATCGGAAACCTTGTCAACCGCACCGTCTCCATGATCATCAAGTATTTCGGCGGCGTTATCCCTGCCTTTGTTTCTGGCGTCAATCCTCAAGACAAAGAACTTGAAGAGATGATGAAAGACGGACTCCGCCACTACGAAATGCTTAGCGATGACCTTAAGGTCACCGAAGCTTATGCAGAAGTGATGAATGTTGTCTCTCGCGCCAACAAATACATTGAAGAAACCGCTCCTTGGGCTTTGGCGAAAGACCCAGAGAAATCCAAAGAGCTTGAATCTGTTATGGCTCACCTTGCCGCCGTGCTTTATTACGCCGGCATGCTCCTTAGCCCAATTCTTGTTAAGAAATCCCCAGCGATTTTTGCCTCGCTTGGCTTAGAGGAAGGAAAGGTCTCTTATGATCATGTCGTTGACTTTGGCTATCTTAATGGCCTTACCGTCGTCAAAGGCGATCAGCTCTTCCCGCGTTTAGACGCTGCGAAAGAAGAAGAGGCAATCAAGGAAATGATGGCGGCCCCAAAAGAAAAAGCCGCTGCATAATTCCCGTTTTCTTTGCAAAACCCGCTTAAAAACCCATTCACGAAAGGAGTAGAACCGATGAAAAAAGACTATAGCAAAACTTCGTTGGTTCATGTTTCCTGCGTGGATTTGTCCTATGAAGGCAAAGGCGTGTGCAAAAACGGAAAAGATGTTTATTTCGTCCCCGGCATGTTTCCCGGAGAGGAAGGGGACATTGTTTTCGATTACGCTAGAAACGGATCTAAGTTCGGGAAGATTGCCAAATTAGATAAGACATCACCTGGAAGAATTCAGCCTCGATGCAAGATTTGCTCTTCTTGTGGGGGATGCGCGTTTCAGCAATACGATTATTCTTATCAGCTTGCCTATAAGACGAAGAAGGTGCAAGAGCAGTTTAAGAAAATTGCGAAGATGGATGTGAATCCTTTCCCGTGCTTAGGGATGGAGAATCCTTATTTCTATAGAAATAAGATTCAAATGCCGTTTGGGAAGGACAATCGTGGGAATCTTTACTGCGGCTTTTATAAAGAAGGCACGCACGTTATTGTTCCCGTCGATACTTGCTACATCGAAGATGAACGCGCTAAAACGATTCTTGACGCAATCAAAAAGCTCGGGAAGAGTTTCAAGATCGAACCATATAAGGAAGATGAAGGAAGAGGATTCCTTCGTCATGTTTTGATCAGAACATCCAAGCACAAAGAGCAAGTGATGGTGGTCCTTGTTACTTATAAAGACGTTTTCCCATCTCGTAACAACTTCGTAAAAGCGTTAATCAAAGAATGTCCTTTTATCACAACGGTCATTCAAAATGTGAACTCCAGACACACCAACGTTATCCTTGGCGAGTTCGAAAGAGTTCTTTATGGACCCGGTTTCATTGAAGATGTTTTATGCGGAATTTCTTTCAAAATCTCTGCAAAATCCTTCTATCAGGTCAATCCGATTATGACAGAAACGCTTTATCAAAAAGCGATCGAGGCGGCAAAACTTACCAAAGAAGACATCGTATTTGATGCTTATTCTGGCATTGGGACTATCGGCATGTGCGCTGCAAAAAGCTGCAAGCAGGTAATCTCGGTTGAGATTGTGAAAGAGGCTGTTCTGGACGCTAGAAAAAACGCGAAGTTTAATCAAGTCGATAACATTTCTTTCTATTGCGATGACGCCAGCGCTTTTATGGTGAATATGGCAAACAAGAAACAGCACGTGGACGTTGTCTTTATGGACCCTCCAAGAAAAGGGTCCGACCAACGCTTCCTAGATGCCTTGTGTAGGCTATCTCCTGATCGTGTTGTTTATGTGTCTTGCGACCCGTCTACGCTAGCAAGAGATGTTGCCTATCTTAATAAGAAATACCGCCTAGAAAGCGTTCAACCTGTGGATATGTTTCCACATACAATGCACGTCGAGACGGTCGCCTCTTTGGAATTAAAGCAAAAAGCAAGATAACATCTGTCGCCGCCCAAACCCAACCATCCAGCTTTGCACAAAACCATCCATCCATAACCACCCCATAGAAAACTGATCTGACCAAGCATCAGATCTTTTTCTTTACGCCGCCGACCCAAAGGACTTGTTTGCCGTTAACGAATATAGCGTTTCAGAAATCTCAACACCAATTTGGTGGGCTGCTAGATAATAGTTTTGATAGAATGAAACCATGGAAAAAGAGGTTGAATATCAAATAATAGTTGGCTGTAACGATTCCTTTTTAAAAATCGAATATGTTAAAGATCATGAATTAAGTGATATTATTGTCGACTTTTTCTCAAGACAAAACGTT
>ONWJ01000143.1 GCA_900321535.1 uncultured Erysipelotrichaceae bacterium | reverse complement strand
TACAAGGCCACCCATCGAGGACTTTCACCTCAGGCCTGTGACGTGCCCGTCACACGGAAAGCCGCGGGAAGAAGGGGGCGCCTTCCCGCGGCCGTCGACAACCGTAGTAACTTTATTTACTCGCGTACGCTTTGAGGGTCTCGTCAACACCTGGAAGCGTCTTGCTCCAACCATTCGCCTTATCGGTGAGGCAGAGGTAGATGCGATATTCGTAGGTCCTCTCAGAGAAGTTCTTAAGATAGTTGGTGATAAGGGTAGTCGCCTTATCGCCGACTAACTTGGAAGCCGCGGAACCAGAGGCCATGTCGCCTGTATCGATGACGGTATAGGCATACATTTCTTCTGTGATTTCGCCTTTGAATTCATAGGTGAAATCTTTGGTCATCTTGGCCTTGCCAGAAGCAGTCAAGGTGGTTTCGCCGACTTTCACAGAGAGATCTTTCGGAGCGTTTGTGAAGTTGAAGTCGACATAGAGTTCGCTGTCTTCCAAGAATGTGAGGACATGCTTGACAGCTGGAGATGCTTCAGCGGAAGAAGCCTCTGCAGAAGGCTCGACCGAGGTGGTTGCAGCTGGAGCTGGGTTATTGCCACCGCAGGCAGCAAGAAGAAGGATAGAAGCAACAAATGGTAGAAGTTTTTTCATAGTGTGTTTTTCCTTTCTTATTTAGATTTGAGCTCGTTGAGCTTAGCGCCCAATTTCTCAAGATCGTACCAAATGGAATCTGGGATCTCATAATCAACAGGGACCCCTTCTTCGACGGATTTGTATTCATTCCCGTCTTTATAGCAAACGATGTCGTTGCCAGAAGTTTGATAAGCGAGACCTGAGCCGTCGGTGAAGAAGGTGACCGGAGATGCTCCGCCGGCGGATTTCTCACCGATGATTTTGACGTTCGTGCCTTTTAACATGCCAGGAAGCGCAGTCGCGCAGGAGAAGGAGGCAGAGGAAGTAAGCACGTAGAAGTCGAATTTGTCTGCATACGTTTTGATTTGGCCATCGCCATCGAAGTTGAGGTCATAATGGTATTCGGTGACCTTGCCGCTGGTGACTTCTTTGACTTTGAAGGTCGGGTCTGCGGTCATGATGCCAGCAAGGAATGGCATGCAGGACATGACGCCACCGCCATTGCAAGAAAGATCGAAGACAACGTTTTTGACCTTGGTTTTGTTTTCTGGGTTGGCGTTGAAGGCCTCGATTTCAAGCATCGCGTTGATGGCGTATCCACAGGTGTCTTCATTGATCGCTCTTTCTGATTCCATGCCGCGGTAGCTAGAGATATAAGCTGGCATGCCATCAGAGACGAAGGAGTCAAATCCAACCATCGCCAAGTCGCCTTTGATTTCCGCGAAAGAGACGTAACCTGGGTTATGACCAAGACCCTCGAAGCGCTTGGGCATGAGCAAATTCTTACGGTCCGTGATTTTCTTGACTCTTTCACTTGGATATTTTTCCAAGTATTGGTTGATGACAACGCGCTCTGGAGATTGGTAAGAAGAGGTCGCGATGATTCCGGTGTGACCATCGCCGATATGCTTGTTCAAGAACTCTCCCATCGCATCACTATAGGTCGCGACAGTCTTGGATTTCATGCGATCTTTGAGTCCTTTGGAGGAGAAATAAGCATCGAAGGAATCCTTGGTGATGAATTCTTTGTTGCCATAGAAATAATCGAAGTTCAGGCAAAGCAGACCATAGGTATAATCCGCCATCTCTTGGCTACGCTCAGAAAGGCAATAATGGGTCTTTCCAGTATTGATGCGAAGCGTTTTGTTATGGTTTTCTTTGCTCGCTTTCTCTTCCGAGCCGGCCATCGTCTCAAGGATATAAAGGACGATTTCGTCTTTTTGCTCTTCGTAAGCGATTTTCCAGATCATCCCGCCGATTTCGCGGTCACGTTCTACGCCTTCGACCTTTTCGAGCATTCTTCCTGTCCCGTCATTATAGAGGACAAGGCCGTCTCCTTCGGTGATTTTGCCTGCGGCATCCACCGGGGCATAACGGTATTTCTCACCGGACTGGGCGTTGACTTTCCTATAGTTACTTCCGTAGAAATATCCGCCGTAATGGTAGCCATAGTAGAAATGGTCGTTGCCAGAATAGCAATAGGTTCCAACCGCGGGGTAATTCGTGAATTCAGCCGGTGATTTGAAGTAGTCTCTGCCGTTATAGACGAAGTTATAATGGCTGTTGCTATAGCCAACGATCGGGAGAAGATCTAATGGAGCGAAGACGCTTCCATCCTGCGCATAAAGGTTCAAGCCGTATTTGTCTAACGAGATGGTAACAACGCCTTGTCCTTCGGTCACAACGCTGGTCTTGCTGGATTGTTTGACCGCTTGTTCGTTTTTAGGCAAGCAATAGTCAAAGCCGATGCCGTTATTGAGCTTTGATCCTGCAAGGATCTGGGAATAATGGTCGAGTCGAATCTCATTTTTCTCCGCATCGAAGATCGCTTTCGCGTTTTGATTGTTCGTGCTCACCATGGTCGCGACTTTTCCTTCGGTCTTGATTTCAAAAGTGCCGACTTGTTCGCTGGTTAGGAGGCTTTTAAGGAAATCGACCTTCACATAAGGAACATCGCCTTTTCCTGGCGCGCCGTAAATGGTGAATTGCTCGCTTGAAACACTGGCGTCTTGGGTGAAGTATCTCGCTTCCGCGTTGATAACGTGGATTCCTGAACTAGGTTGCCCGCTGTTTCCACAGGAAGCAAGAAGCAAGGTAGACATTGCAAAGAGCAATTTGATTGTTTTCTTTGTAGTGTTTTGGTTCATAGTGAGACCTCCTATGCCAATAATATACACATGGGCTCGCCACAAGACTGTCACATGTTGATGAAAAAATCGCATGGCGCGATACAATAACGAAGAAGGAGCTTCTATGAAAAAACACACGACATTACTTCTTTGCCTTGCCCCGCTTTTACTAGCCTGCACCCAGAATTCGCAGCCAACCACCACCTCTACTGCTTCAGGTGGCGCGTCCACTGTTTCTTCAGATGGAACATCCGCTGCTAGTTCAAGCCAAGCCCAAACCACCAGCGAACCGACTTCTGGAGAAACTTACCTTTTCTATCAAGTGAAGGCAGGGGAAACCAAAGAAGGCTTAGAAGGATCGCCTTGGGTGAACTCCGTCAAAGAAGGCATTGCCAAAAAATTAATTAAGCCGTCTTTGAAAGATGACTTCTATCTCAACAAGACCTATGACATGCAAATCCAATCCAAACTGGAGGAAGGCGACATCGCCATCGGAGGCATGCCTGGTGCGATCAAAGAAGTCTCCAAGCGCACCACCAAAATCCTGACTGAGAAGACTACTTCTAGTTACAGCGATGCGCTTCGTTCCGTTTATAGCCTTTTTGCAAATCCTGAAAAGTCTGCAGAAGTCCAATATGTGAAGTCTGTTATCGACGAAATCAAAGCCATTTCCACATTGGATGGATTGGTTACATATCTCTCCACAAAGGGCTATGACTCCGTGTGGCCGTTATTTGAAATCGATCGCATCGGAAAAGGAAAACTCCAACTAAGAGAAGCCAACATGGGCCTCACCCCGCTCAGCGTCAATTTCGCTTATGTGTCCGGAAGCGAAGAGAACAAGAAACGCGTTGAAGACACCACCGTCTATTTGCTTGGGCTTTATGGTTATGATGAAGCCGGCGCCAAAGCTGTTTTGGAGAAGAACGCAAGCCTTTATCAAGATTGCATCAACGCAGGGTATACCTCTGAAACCGCGACTGTTTCTAAAGTCGATGAGACCTTCCCGCACGCTCGCTTGAATGAATACTTCACTCGCCTTGGTTACGCCGCTAGCGATGAGCTTTCCATCCAAGGATCCGTCGCTCGCCTACTAAAAACGTTATCCGATGCATTCTCTGCTGATAGCAATGCGCAGGCTCAAATCTTAGATCAGTTCAAGAGCACCTTGATCTTCCGTCTTGGCTTTATCTCCGTTATCTCGCGCGGTATCAAAGGCGAGAATGGCTATATCGCTTTAACACAAGGGTTAGATAGCAACACCCGTGGCTATAACGAGGATATGTTTGAGAAAGATATCTTCGGCTCCCACTTCCGCGATGTTTACGATCGCGTGTATATCGATAACTTTGAGACCAAGCAACGTCGCGAATCGATCGTTTCTTTGATGAAAGAGGTCGCTTCTGAATACAAGTTGTTGTTAAATGGCTCCACTTGGCTTGATCAAAGCACTCGTCAGGCAGCCTGCGATAAGCTCGACGCGATGACCTTTGATGCCTGCTATCCAGCTTACTTAGAGTCACTTCCGGAATGGAACTACACCGCTCCTTCTTCTTTCATGAAGGCAGTGAACGATTATGTTGCGTGGTCGCGTCTAGCTAAGCAGCCTGCCAACGATAAATTTTATCTTTGGGGCGCGACAGTGACGACGATCAATGGCGTTTATAACCTGATGACGAATTCCTTTGTCATCTTTGATGGGTTGCTTGCTTCCGATTCTTATGGGGTGGACATGCCGAAAGAACAACTTTACGGTTCCATCGGTGCGGTCATCGGGCATGAAATTTCTCATGCCTTCGATGTCAACGGTGCAGCCTACGACAAGCATGGTTCTCAAACTGACTGGTGGACCCCAAAAGACAAAGCCGCTTATGCCGAGAAAGTAAATAAGATCAAAGCCGTTTGGTCTCAATATGAAAACAAGCCTGGTTTAAAGCTTTCTTGCGACGAACCGATGCTTGGCGAAATCATCGCTGATATGGGTGGCGTTTCCGTCTGCTTGCGTCTTGGTGCGAAGCAACAGAACTTCGATTACGATAAGTTCTTCTCCGCCTATGCCGACATGCATGGATCCATCATCAGCAACGACATGCTTGAGAATTTCATCTATGGCAAAGCGACGGGTCAACAAGACTCCCACCCAATCTCGGTCTTCCGCGTCAACGGCGTCGTCAACCAGTTCGATAAGTTCTATGACACTTATGGGGTGAAAGAAAACGACAAGATGTATGTCGCCTCAGAAAACCGTTTGAATATCTGGGGATAATCGTTATCCGAAAAATTAAATAACTCCTGCAAAACCCTGCTATTTTGAGAAAATACGCCCAAATTGCAGGGTTTTTAGATGTCTAAAAGACCCAACAAAACTCAGTTGATTTGTCTAATGGCTTTGCGTCTATTCCGTCTTCTAATAGGTGAACACGCGCGAAAATGAATGCAGGAATAAAATTCCTGTAGTAATCTTTGCCGTAGATTAAAAGGAGAACACCATGCAAATCAGTAAGCAAAAGAATAATGACGTTCTTGTCGTCAATGTCAGCGGAAGAGTAGACGCGAACACCGCCCCTGCCATGGAAGCCGCTATCACCGAGGATCTTGACGGGATTTCACAAATCCACTTAGAACTAGGCAATTTGGAATATATTTCCAGCGCCGGTTTACGCGTTCTTTTGACCGTTCATAAGCTTATGGCGGCAAAAGGCGGAAGCTTCATCGTCCTCCATCCTTGCGATGAAGTCAGCGAAATCTTTGAAATGACTGGGTTCTCCAGCTTCTTGGTCATTGAGAAATAATAGACGCTTTGGATTGTCATCGTTTTTGATGAATCAAAGCGTTTCTGCATAAAACGGTCCTTTTCATCCTTTTTGCAGGCAGTAAGGCTGCACATAGTTTGATAAGCACCGCCACGAAAATGATTTTAGGAGGTAAACATTTATGGCCCCAATCCGCAGTCATAGAATGGAAGTCGATTTAGAGATTTTAAGGAAAAACGAGGTCAATGCGAACAAGGCGTTGGTCAAAGGCTCGGTTGCAACCGCGGTCGTACTGTTGATTTTGCTTATTTGCTATGCTACCCGTCTTTTTAAGGCGAGTCCGAATGTTCTTTTGGGCAACTATATCTCTTTCCCAATCATGATCGTCATTCTTGGCACGACGATTTTCTTTCAGAAGACGAAATTCATCGCTCATCCTGGGTTCAAATATTTCCTTTTGTTCCAATTTATCACCGTGATGTTTGTTTTGAACATCCTTTTGCCAAAACACGCGATTCTAGGTTGGGCGATTTGCCTTATCGTCGCGAACCACTACTTCAACCCCAAAGTGACTTTGATAACCTTTGTTTCGGTTGCAGTGCTAATGTTTATCGGCATCTATACCGGTATGTTAGTCGGCGAATGGGATGCAAATATCTTGAATGCGACTGAGTACATCACATTAAACGGTCAGCAAATCGCGATTGAGAACGTGACATTCCAAAATCGTGTCGATTGGCTTGCTTATTTACGCAGCAACGGGAATAACCGTTATTGGATTGCCTTTATTTATTACTATTTGCCACGTCTACTTACG
>ONWJ01000197.1 GCA_900321535.1 uncultured Erysipelotrichaceae bacterium | reverse complement strand
TCTTATGCGAGAAGCGCAGGCATTCAGGGTGTTTCCGCTCGTATGGGGTCATGGAATTGATGATCGCCTCGAAGGTTTTCATCTCTTCCTCGGCTTTTTGCTTTTGCTCATCGGTGAGCTTGGGCATGCCTGGGATGAGTTTAGCAATCGCTCCGATGGAACCGATTTTTTGGACTTGCTTCATCTGACGGAGCATGTCCTCCAACGTGAAGTCCCCTTCCATCAGCTTCTTCGCGTCGCGCTCAGCCTGCTTTTCATCCATCGCCTCTTTGGCTTTCTCAACCAAGGTGACCACGTCACCCATGCCGAGGATGCGGTCCGCCATACGGTCTGGATAGAAACGCTCGAATTCTTCTTTCTTCTCACCAACGCCAGCGAACTTAATCGGAAGGCCGGTAAGATATTTGATGGATAAGGCCGCACCGCCACGCGCATCGCCGTCTAATCGAGACATGATGACGCCGCTAAGGCGCAGGTCTTTGTTGAAGGCGTTGGCCACGTTGACCGCGTCTTGGCCAGAGGCCGCGTCAACAAGCAATAAGACTTCTTCTGGATGGACTTCATGGTTGATGGAGCGAAGTTCTTCCATCAAACCTTCATCGATTTGAAGTCGGCCAGCGGTATCAAGCAATAAGACATCGACACGCTCTTCTAAGGCTTTTGCCCTTGCTTTCTTGGCGATTTCAACCGGGTTGACCTTATTGCCAAGAGAGAAGAATTCGGCTTCGGCGTTCTTCGCGACCGTCTCTAATTGCTCGATCGCGCCTGGACGATAGATGTCTAACGCCGCGACCATGACTTTCTTGTTCTCTTTGTGTTTCAAAAAATAGGCAAGTTTCCCAGCCGTCGTGGTTTTACCCGTGCCTTGCAAACCCACCAACATGATCACGGTGAGTCCTTTCGGATTCAAGACGAGTTCGCCTTGGTCTTCGCCTAGTAACGTCTCAATCTCATCATGAACGATCTTAACGACCATCTGAGAAGGATTGATTTTATTGTAGACGTCTTGGCCAAGGGCCTTTTCTTTGACGTCGTTGACGAATGCTTTGACGACTTTGAAATTAACGTCGGCTTCGAGCAAAGCGACGCGAATCTCCTTGAGCATATCGTCCATGTTCTTCTCAGTAAGACGCGCGTTGCCGCTTAGCTTTTTGAAGATCGACGAGAATTTGTCGCTGAGTGATTCAAATGCCATGTTCGATAAGCTCCTCTAATTTGGCTTTTGCCTTGTTGTCTCCTTCTAGAGACTTCTGAAGGTTTTGCCGTAACGAAGCTTGGTAAGCGTTGAAGCCAAGCTTCTCTTCGTATTCTTTCAGTTTGGCGATCGATTTATGGATCGCGTCGAGGGCGCCAGCCCTGGTGATGCCTTCTTCCTCGGCGATCTCGGCTAACGAGAGATCATAACGGAAGTAGGCATCCATGATGGAGGCTTGCCTTGAGGTCAATAAAGGCTCATAGGTCTCAAGTAAGGATAATGCCTCCTTGCGGTCGATCTTTCTCATACTGCCTCATTGCCGAGCAATAGCCCGTAAAGATATTGGTCAAGATCGAATTCGCGGAGATCTTCCATCTTCTCCCCAAGCCCGATGAAACGGACAGGAACGCCGAGCTCATCGCGGATGGCAAGAAGGATGCCGCCTTTGGAAGTGCCATCCATCTTGGTGATGACGATGCCGGTGATGCTAGTGACTTCAGAGAAGGCTTTGGCCTGAAGGATGCCATTTTGCCCCGTCGTCGCATCGATGATCAGGAAGGATTCATGCGGGGCGCCTGGAATCTCTTTGGAAAGGACGCGCGAGATTTTGCCTAATTCCTGCATCAAGTTGTTTTTGGTCTGCAATCTGCCCGCGGTATCGACAATGAGCAAATCGTAGCCGTTATCTTTGGCGAACTTCGCCCCATCATAAGCAACCGAGGCGGGATCGCCGTTTTCTTTGCCTTTGATGAGAGGTACGCCGAGACGATCCGCCCAAACCTGAAGCTGTTCCACCGCTCCAGCGCGGAAGGTGTCTCCGGCCGCCAAGACGACTTTCTTGCCTTGGTTTTTGTAGCGATAAGCAAGTTTTGCAATCGAGGTGGTTTTGCCAACCCCGTTCACCCCGCACACCAACAAGACGGTTGGGCCATCTTCGACGAAGCGGACTTCGTTTTCGATGGAATCGCCTTTGGTCGCGTAATCGACGAACATGTCATCGACCAGCTTCTCATTGATTTGCTTGGGCTCGGAGACTTTCTCTTCGTTGGCCCAGTCGAGCAAGTTCTCGATCAGATGCAAGGCAAGAGCAACCCCGACATCGCTTTCGATGAGGATTTGCTCGAGCTCTTCGAAATATTCCTCGTTGACCTTCGCATATCGTTTGGAAAGTTCTTCTAAGCGAGAGGC
The DNA here is from genome assembly GCA_900321535.1 of uncultured Erysipelotrichaceae bacterium. Classification (GTDB taxonomy): domain Bacteria; phylum Bacillota_I; class Bacilli_A; order RFN20; family CAG-826; genus Alloenteromonas. Next base: position 962 of record ONWJ01000197.1, on the reverse strand, counting down.
AAAGTTTTTACGGCTTTTCTCCAAGCCTTTTTCATAACTAGCAAGGGATTCTTCTTGCTGCTTGGCTTCGGGGGTGGAAGCAGTTTCTTCCTTCTTCTTCCCGAATTTGGATTTCAAAAACGCGAATAATCCCATCGTCATTCTCCTTCTGGAAGGGACATCTTCGAAAGCGCGGCCGAAGCGGCTTCGGTTTCTGCGGCTTTCTTATTTCTTCCGCTTCCGCGGGCAAGCTCTCTTCCTTCGAAATACACCGCGGCGACGAAGACTTTCGCCTCCCCTTCGCCTTCTTCATGGACGATGCGATAGGTGACCGATTCTTTCTTGTCGGCTTGGAAGGCTTCTTGCAATCTCGATTTCGGATTGATTTTGATGTCGATCTTGGCCTTCTTAATGTCTTCTTCGAAGATATCGCGCACGAATTTATAGCAGAATTCCCGGCCTTGATCGAGATAAAGCGCCCCGATGAAAGATTCGAAGATATCTTCTAATAAGGCGATATTCTTGCTCGCGGTTTTTGAAAAAGACGCCCCGACTTTGATAAATTCGGGCAACCCTAGTTTTCTGCAATAATCCGCTTCGGAAGAGGAACGGACGAACTGGGCTTTTAACACGCTTAACTGCCCTTGCTCCATATCCGGATGATAAATATAGCAAAGCTCAGACACCACCATTCCTACCACCGAATCGCCAAGAAATTCTAAGCGTTCATAATCGACATGACGGGTACCCGCCATGCCATTATAGGAAGAATGGGTGAATGCCAAGTGATACAACTCCTCATTATGAGGGAGGAAGTTGAATCTGCGGTATAAAGGGGAATATTCGCTTGCCATGGTGAGTTAAGTATACATTATCTCGCGCATATGCGTGAGGGATAAATTGAGGGCTTACCATGACATTAATTTGCATTATCAAAACAATCGTCGAGTTGCCTAATAAAACTCAAATTGGGACACACATCG
>ONWJ01000141.1 GCA_900321535.1 uncultured Erysipelotrichaceae bacterium | reverse complement strand
TGTCTAACTCTAAATTTATACATTGTATAGTTTCCTATTTATACAGTGTATATTTCTTTTATACAGTGTATAGTTTATACACTGTATAGTTTTTAAGGGGTTCTCTGGGTTCAAACCCCTATGCGTTTTCTTCCAAAATCATCCCTCTGTTTTTCGCATTTTTCCACTATTCCACTGACCATGCCTTATTTTCCTTGTTTATATTGCCTTTCTGGATTTTTTCGATTTCTTCGTTTTTAACAAAAAAGAGGCCAAAGCCTCTTCTTCGTTTATGAATATGTAGTGCTTTATTCAGCGTATTTCGCGTCGATGACTGTCTTCAATTCCGACACATTGAATAGCTCATCATAGTTATAGACAGTCTTGCCTCCGACTTGGTTTGCTGGGAAGTCCATCACATAGTCGCAGGATGTATTTCTTGCTAGGTCGATGCTGACTCCTTTCGCCGTCACGGTATGGAAAGGACTGGATGAGTGATAGTTGAGACCATAGGCGTCTGGTTTTACCAAGATCGAGCAAGAACCACCACCGCAGTTTTCACCGATGGTAAGTAAACCATATTCATGGAGATAAATCGGAGAAATGCCACCGCAAGAGAATCCGTTCCTGGTCGTTAAGACACCGATCTTTTTATCGCCGATATAATCGATCTTGTTATCTTCTTCATCGAAGACGCGGTCGAAGTTACGGTCGATGTCATAATCGGTTCCTAATGTGATGCCAGACACTGTGTTCTTGATGTAGAAACTATTCTTATCCGCTCCAGCGATCAAAGAAATCATGGTGATCATCTCATCGGTGGATCCGCCAGTATTCGCAGAGAGGTCTAACACGATGTATTTAATGGAAGAATCTTTTTGGATTTCCTTCAAAGCGTTGAAAGTAATTGCAACCGCGCCGCCATTGACCTTATCGAATGGAAGGGTATCGGTTTCGTGTTTGTAATATGCTGTCCAATCTTTTTGGCATTCAATCTCTTTCATGAATCCATCGACATGGATAAAGGCAACATCATCGACTTTGGTGTATCCCTTTTCGCCATAGCAAGTACCCGCTTTGCCTAACACTCGCTCTCTAGAATCGTAGATTTCTCTATGATGTGCGAACGACTCACAAGAATTGACGATCTCTTCGTAGTTGGCTTTGGAGATATTGGTAACTTTGTTAGAAAAGTTCGTATAATTTTTGATTAACCAATCGGGGTTTTTCGCTTTTTCGTCTTCAACGTAATAGGCGTATAACGGGTTATAAGCGGTGTGGCCGCCGTCTTTGCGGAGCATGCCTAATAAGTAGCAGCCTGCCATATAATCATCAATGGATGTGGAAGTGAGCAATCCTTTGATGATTTTGCCTAGAGGACGTGATTCTAATGCCGCGTCTAAGCCATCGGAAAGGTCATAATACTGTTCCAAGGAGCTTCTTCCAGGACGGCCGAGGAAATTGTCATAATCCAGGCACAATTCGTTATAAAGGAATTGGGCTTGGTCCTCTTCAATCGGTGAGGAGAACATGTTTTCCCAATAATTCTTGTTCAAGGCAAAAGTTGGGTCTTCGTTGCCGGTATAATCATAGAAATAAAGATCTTTGCCATTGAAAGCGCCGGTGAGGATGTTGCCATTGGAGAATAAGTCGCTGGCGAAGGTGATCGGAACATAGACGTTCGTCTCATCACCATAGATCTTCATATGGTAATCACTGAAATTGATATTGGTGACCTTACTGGTTTGTTGCTCGCCAAGAAGCTTGGTGTCTTTGATACGAATGAAAGGAAGACCGTCATAAGAAGAGACGGAATCGATTCCCACTAACGATAAATGCGTGGCTTTATAGCAGAAAAGGTCATCCGCGTGGAAGGTATTGTTCTTCACATCGAAGATGCCGGTATATCCTCCCGCGACGGTGGTCGTATAAACATCGCCATCTTTGCTCACGTCAAAGCGATCTCTTCCTTCAACAAATGTCCTAGAACGATACAAAAGACGGTCGAATTCCTTGATGGAAATATAAGCGACATGGCCGCCTTCATAATAACGATACTTAAATGTCTCGTTGAAGATGCTATTCACGTAATAGGCGGTGCCTTCTTGTTCGATAAAAGATGGGGACGCCTCGCTCGTAGCAGCGCTTGTTTCCGCAGGCTTGCTTGCTTCGCTAGAAGCAGCGGATGCACTAGAAGCAGCGGCCGCACTAGAGT
>ONWJ01000150.1 GCA_900321535.1 uncultured Erysipelotrichaceae bacterium | reverse complement strand
CTATTAAGACGATTCGAAACGAGAAAACGTTCGAATTATTTAACGACGATATTAAGGATACGTCCTTTGACGTAGATGATCTTGACGATGGTCTTGCCCTCTAAGAACGCATTCACTTTAGCAGAAGCTTTGGCGATGGCCTCCACTTCTTCTTGAGTGGCGTCGGTGGCAACTTCAATGACGTCACGCGTTTTGCCATTGACAGAGACAGCAAGTTTGACGGTATTCAATACAAGTTTGGATTCATCGAACGTTGGCCATGCTTCATAAGCGAGCGATTTTTTGTGGCCGAGTTTTTGCCACATCTCTTCACCAACGAACGGGCAGACGCAGCTAAACATCTTCACAAATCCTTCAATATAAGGACGATAAAGAGATTTGGCTTTGTAGCAGTCATTGATGAAAACCATCATCGCAGAAATCGCCGTGTTGAAGGCAAGGGATTCGAAATCGCCACTGACTTTTTTCACCAAGAAATTATAAGAATAGTCGAGTTCTGCAGAGTTTTCGTCAGTTAGACGCTCTGTATATTCCGGTTCATCGACCAAGCGATAGACGCGTTCAATGAAACGTTTTGCCCCGTCTAATCCAGAGGTGGACCAAGGCTTCACTTCATTTAACGGACCAGCAAACATCTCAAACAAACGCAAGGAATCCGCACCGTGACTTGCAACGATATCGTCAGGGTTGACCACGTTGCCACGAGACTTGGACATCTTCTCGCCATTCTCGCCAAGAATCATTCCTTGGTGATATAGCTTCTGGAATGGTTCTTTGCAATCTACTACGCCGATGTCATAAAGGAATTTATGCCAGAAGCGAGCGTATAACAAATGAAGAACCGCGTGCTCCGCGCCGCCGATATAAAGATCAACAGGGAGCCAGTGTTTGAGGAGTTTCTCATCGCAGATGGCTTTATCATTATGCGGATCGATATAACGGATGTAATACCAGCAAGATCCAGCCCACTGCGGCATGGTGTTGGTTTCTCTTTGGCCTTTTCTTCCATCCGGAGTGACATAGTCAAGCCAGCTGGAAGGTGCTAAAGAAAGAGGTGGTTTGCCGCCTTTTCCAGGCTTATATTCATCCATTTCTGGAAGGATGAGCGGGAGTTGGTCTTCTGGGAGAGGGAATTCAGTCCCATCTTCAAGAGTGACCATAGGAATCGGCTCGCCCCAATAACGTTGACGGGAGAAAATCCAATCACGGAGCTTGTAATTAACAACCGCTTTGCCTTTGCCAAGTTCAACCAATTTCTTGGTGATCACTTCTTTGGCGCCGGCAATATCTAAACCGTCGGCAAAATCGGAATTGATATGTTTGGCATCGCCAGTGAATGCTTCAGTAGAGATGTCGCCTTCAAGGACCTGAATGATTGGGAGGTCATGCTTTTTGGCGAAGATATAGTCGCGGGTATCATGAGCAGGAACCGCCATGACGGCACCGCTTCCATAAGCGCCTAAAACATAGTCGGCAACATAAACCGGAACACGAGTTCCGTTGATCGGGTTGATGGCATAAGCGCCGGTGAAAACGCCGGTTTTCTCTTTGGCGTCGCTAGAGGTGCGTTCGAGATCGGATTTGCGTTTAGCAGCCTTAACGTATTCTTCCACCGCTTCCTTTTGTTCTTTGGAAGTGATCTTCTCAACAAGCGGATGCTCTGGCGCAAGGCAAGCATAGGTGCAACCAAATAAGGTATCGACACGGGTCGTGAAGACATCAAAGTAACCGTCTTGCCCGTCTAAATCGAAGCGGATGGAAACACCGGTGGATTTGCCAATCCAGTTCTTTTGCATTTCCAAAGTGGATTTCGGCCAATCAAGCAGCTCAAGGTCTTTCTCAAGTTTATCGGCATAGGCGGTGATTTTGAGAATCCATTGTCTCATCGGCATGCGGATAACTGGGAAGCCACCACGTTCGGACTTGCCATCGATGACTTCTTCGTTAGCCAAAACAGTGCCTAATTCAGGGCAATAATTGACTGGGATATCATCAACATAAGCCAAATCATGTTTATAGAGTTGCAAGAAGATCCATTGGGTCCACTTGTAATAATCTTCATCGATGGTCGCGACTTCTTTGGACCAATCGTAGCTGAAACCTAAGGTTTTGATTTGGTCTTTGAAATGAGCGATGTTTTT
>ONWJ01000140.1 GCA_900321535.1 uncultured Erysipelotrichaceae bacterium | reverse complement strand
CTCGACATCTTCTATCCTGACCGTATGGCGGACAGAATCCTTGGCATGGGAGACGTTGTCTCTCTTGTTGAGAAAGTCCAAGAGACCGTCGACCAAAAAGAAGCGGAACGCGAAGGCCGTAAGCTTATGGAAGGGGACTTCACCCTCGAAGACATGCTTAAGCAAATGAAGATGGTTCAGAAGCTTGGTTCCTTAGGAAGCCTTCTTAAGATGATTCCAGGTATGCCAAAGGTCAGTGATGAGCAACAAGAGCAAGCCAAGAAAGAGATGAAAGTCTTTGAGGCCATCATCAATTCGATGACCCCATACGAAAGACGTCATCCAGAAGTTCTTAAATTCTCTCAGAAAAACAGAATCGCTAAAGGTTCAGGAAAAACCAATGCCGATGTCAACCGTGTCATCCGCAAATGGGAAAACTCCAAGCAGATGATGAAGCAGATGAAACAATATAGCAAATCCGGGAAATTGCCGCCAGGAATGGGCGGATTTGGGAGGTAACCACTATGGCAGAAGAGATGATCTATCGTCCCCGTGAGATGTATGAGAAGCAACTCAAAAAGCAATACCACGAGGAAGCGGTTCGTTATTTCAACGAGCTCGTCGAGAAAGCCAAAGTCGACGAGCAAGCGAATGCGATGCACGTCAAAGAGTACAACAAGAAAGTTGAGATTCGGAAAGAGAAAGAGAAAGCTTTGAACAAAGTCAAAGCCGGCAAAGGCTGGGCCATCGTTGGCATCGTCTTAGGCGGCGCACTGGCGGTCACCTTCTTGGTGCTTTGCATCACTGGCGTCGTCCCGCCTTGGGGATGGGCGCTTGTAGCAGGGGGGCTTGCTGTTGTCGGATTGATGATCTTCTTGCTCGCCACGCGCATCAAAAACGCGATGCAACGGGCAAAAGAAGCTTTGGCCAAAGCCCAAGCTGAGGAACAGGCGGCTTTAAAAGTCTGCTATGACGATTTGGCGGTCCTTAATTCCTTATATGACTGGAACATGCCTCATCGCATCATGACCAAGGTCACCCCGATCCTTCAATTAGATGAGCATTACACCGCCAAACGTGACGCAGAACTCCATGATATCTATGGTTTGGTGGACGATGAATGCACCACGTTGCAGGTATTAAGCGGCTCGATCATGCAGAACCCGTTCATCCTCGAACGTGTCTATGAACGTGAGATCAAAGACAAAGAATATGTCGGCACGTTGACCATCACTTGGACTACGACGTACCGTGACTCCAAAGGCAATAGCCATACCCAAACCCACACCCAGACGCTGCGCGCGAGCGCCTTCCACCCAGCCCCGTTCTTCTATAAATCCACCCGTTTGATCTATGGAAACGAAGCGGCCCCTGACCTTTCCTTCACGAGAAGACCCAATCCAAACTCCGCGTTAGAAGGAAAAGCCCTCGATAATTACGTCAAGAAGAGAGCCAAAGAGCTGGCCAAAAAAGAGAAGAGAGATCTTACCGATAACAACGAGAGAACGAACTTTAAAACCATGGGTAACGAGGTGTTCGACGCCTTGTTCGATGCGACCGACCGTAACCACGAAGTCCAGTTCCGCTTGCTCTTCACCGCCCTTGCCCAGACGAACATGGTTGATCTGTTGACCACCAAAGAGCCTTATGGCGATGACTTCGTCTTCTATAAAGACAAGAAGATCAACTCCATCTCCTCAGGCCATTCCCAAGGGTTCAACTATGTGGCCGACCCATCCTTCTTCATCGGCTATGACTGCGCGGCCTGCCGTAACTTCTTCGTCGATTACTGCGACAAATTCTTAAGAGGCCTCTATTTCGATTTGGCCCCGTTAATCTCCATCCCGCTTTATCAGATGCATCGTCCCGCTCATTCCTTCCTGGATGAGAATGCGGCGACCTGGCTCCCACGCAGAGAGCATGAAGTCTTGGCCAACTCGATGGATCCCAAGGCCTTCTTGCCCAAAGACGCGGATCCTTCTTTACCGGTTTATCTAACCGAGGTGAGCTCTAAGAAGAATGGCTCGGTCGACTCCACGGTCATCCATTCCTCGAGTTTCCATACCACCCCGATGACCGATTATATCCCGGTCCGCGGCGGGGATGGACGCGTCCATAGCGTACCCGTCCATTGGATCAAGTACGATGAGGTTCATGATGATTTCAATATCGGCACGGTTCCTGTCGGTGGCACTCAAAACGATTACCGTCAGATCGGGGCTGAGGTGCTGAATCGTTATGGTGCTTCCTTCCGTTACCAACGTGGTTTGCTGGGTTTCTTCACCGGCAAAGATGAGCCGAGGATGGAACGCGCCGACTTCGAGAAGTATTTCCATCAGAAATAACAACAACTTGAGAAAGGCGTTTGGCGTTGGCTAGGCGCCTTTTCTTTATGAATACGTAACATGGAAAATGACCTGTTCCCACAAAACTAACAAGTCTTTTAGGGTCATTCACCACAAAACTAACATATGTTTAAGGGTGCTTTCCCACAAAACTAACATTTTTGGCGGTCCAAAATGCCTTGTTCAAGCCCCATTTCCGTGCGCACGCGGGAGAAAAACATTCAAAGATAGGCGAAATACGTATAAACTATACCTAACACATGAGAATCGCGATATCTGCCGTGTTCGTTGCATTGGTGGTCGTCTTGGCCATCTGCACTTTCTTATCCAGCAAATCGAAGAAACGGATCAGCACATCGGTGTCGCTTTTGATTTTCTCTTTGATCCCTCCGGTGATCGGCAATTTGTTCTTGATCGCTTCGCCTGTTGAGGCGCTTTCCACGATCGGCTGCTATATCTATTTCTTGGGCATGGACCTCGTGATGTTTTCGATGTTCCGGTTCATGTTCGATTACTGCGACATCCATTTCCATCGGAAGCTCATCAAAAGCATCATCTACACGATTCTATTGCTCGACATGATTCAGCTGGTATTGAACGTGTTCTTCCATCACGCCTTCACGATGGTGCTCATCGAAGAAGGCGGTGCATCCTTCTATAACTTCACCGCCCACTGGGGGCAGACGATCCACCGCGTGATCGACTATGGCATTTTGGCCGCGATCATGGTCGTCTTCTTGGTCAAAACCATCACGTGCCCGCGCGTTTATGCCGAGCGTTACTTGGTCATCTTGCTTGCGATGGTCGCGGTCGGGGCATGGCAGACCTTTAATATCATCGCTAGAAGCGCGGTCAATGTCTCGATGATCGGCTATGGCGTCTATGGCGTCCTTATCTTCTTCTTATCCCTTTATTATCGGCCGCTTCGTTTGTTGGACCGCATGCTAGGGGAGATCGCTTCGAAGATGCCGGAATCGATTTTCTTCTTCGATACGAACGGAAGATGCGTCTGGCTCAATGATCGCGCGAGCCAATTGCTCGGGGTTGAAGCAGGACACCTGGAACACGTCCATGAAGCCCTTGGCGAGAAGCTTGGCGATTATCAAAAAGACGGGGATGATTGGGAGAACGCGATCAGCTTCGGCGAGGGCGAGGATATGACGAGCTACGTCGTCGAGAAGCACAATGTCGTCGATAATCATAACCGGAAAGTCGGATTCTATCTCAGCATCCTCGATAACTCCGAAGACCAAAGAAAGCTTCAGAAAGAGACGTTCAATGCGACGCATGATAAACTCACGAATATCTATAATCGCGCCGGATGCGATGAGAAGATGGAATCGATCGATCTATCGAAATGCTTCCTGCTCATCATCGACCTCGATGCCTTCAAAGAGGCCAATGACCATTATGGCCATACGACGGGCGACAAGGTATTGGTCAAGGTCGCGGAGACGATCAAAAAGCATTTCCGCGACGATGATTTTGTCTGCCGTCTTGGCGGAGACGAATTCGCGGTTGTCATCACTGGCGTCGAAAGCGATATCTCCGAAGACGTCGGCAAGCGTATCGGGGCGATCAATAAGGAACTCGGAAGCCCCGAAGATGGCCTGCCGCCGATTAGCATCTCCGCCGGTGGGGCGTATGGAAAAGACGCGGAGAACGCTTACGAATTATTCAATAACGCGGATCACGCGATGTATAAGACCAAGTTCGGCGGGAAGCGCGGATTCTCGCTGTTCGAGAAACGTTAAAGGGCAATCGCCCTTTTTCTTTTCCCTTTTGATAGGGTGATGTGAGACTTTTTCAGATAGCAT
>ONWJ01000138.1 GCA_900321535.1 uncultured Erysipelotrichaceae bacterium | reverse complement strand
GATCAACTAAATAGTTCAATCAATGTTGCGGAAGTAGAGCATCTTATTTCCAAAGAACAAGCCGATAGATTAAGAGCAAGATATTTTAATAGGAGTTAGTTATGATTGATTTTACTAGTTTACCAACAAGAAAAAAGGCGTATGGTGGCGCAAACGGAAGTAAACTTTCTGTTATTTACAATAACGAACTTTATATGCTTAAACTTCCTATGCATGCCATAAAGAACCCAAATCTTTCATACACAAATAGCTGCACATCGGAATATCTTGGATGCCATATTTTTAATATGCTTGGTGTTAAAGCGCAAGATACTTTATTAGGCAAATATGAATATCATGGTAAAGTTAGAACTGTTGTAGCGTGCAAAGATTTTACCTCCACGAATACAACAATCCTCGATTTCGCTTCTGTCAAAAACCAAATTATCGATTCTGCTTCTAATGGTTATGGAACCGAATTATCCGACATACTTGACACTATTCAAAGGCAAAATGCGATAGATCCTATAAAATTAGAAGAACATTTTTGGAATATGTTTGTTATTGATGCTTTTATTGGCAATTGGGATCGACACAATGGCAACTGGGGATTCTTATATAACCAAGAAAATGACGAAATGGAGATTGCCCCAATCTATGATTGTGGTTCAGCTTTATATCCTCAAGTTGATGATGAGCTAATTAAAAAAGTGATATCTTCAAAATCTGAAATGAACGCCCGTGTTTATGATATGCCGACATCCGCAATTTTAGTAAACGGCAAACGTGGCAATTATTATAAAATGATTACCTCTTTGGAATATGATGGCTGCAATAAAGCAATTAAAAAAATAGTTCCTCGAATTAATTTGAATGAAATTAATAATTTAATTGATGGCGTAGAACAATTGAGTGGGCTTCAGAAAGAATTTCTTAAAAAGATATTAAAACTTAGGAAAGAACTAATTCTTGATATTGCCTTTAGCAAAATTAATTAATCTAGGTGTTTTCTTTTCCATAGCGTTATTGCTCTTCAACTAGCATAGCCTGCAAATATCTTCATAAGACCGATTAGGCTGCATGTCTAGTCGGTTTTTATAATGCACTTATGACGGTGAAAATCAAGATGATAGGAAGAGTTTGCATAGCTCTTTTCTTGGTATAAAGCAATGAAACAACGCGGTATCAACAAAGGCCTATCGGGCAAGAGGCTTTTGGCATAAGATATAACCATTCATATGAAAAAACTGATTGGTTTAGCTTTTATTTGTTTGGCCTTAAGCGCGTGTGGCGCACCTTCTAGCGGCGGCGATTCTTCAATCGCTTCGGTTAGCTCTGAAAGCAAAGACACCGCTAGTCTTACTAGCAGCGTTGAGGAACAATCTTCTACTGAGATAAGCTCCTCAATCGTTACAAGCGTAGAAACCACGATTCCTAGCAGCGAGCAGACTTCTATTCCTGCAAGCACGACTACTTCTGCATCCGAAGAGGATGTTTATACGTTAAACGCTACTAACGTAACAGTAGAAGTCGGAGAAACCTTCCAGTTTTCTTTGCTTAAAAATGGAATCAAAGTTACCAAGGACGTTTGGTGGCAAGTTTCTACTGACCTGATAGAGATCACTCAGGACGGCTTGCTAAGAGGCGTTTATCCAACGAATGCTGCATCGAATGCTTTCGTTCGTGGTTCTATCGGCAACCATTATGTGGATTGCCCAGTGACTGTCGTTGGAAGAAACAATGCGATTTATCGCTGCATGACGACGCAATATGCTTCTTCTGCCAAAATCGAGCAGACAAACCACGTTATCTATTCCTCTGAAAAGAAAGAATCTGGATCAAGAATTGATGGAACCAAGTTCAGTAACACCTATTTATTCACCTATGATTCTTTAACCGAAGAATGCTATCTCAAGACGATACATATTAACTATTATGTAAACGGTGAAGGCTACCAATGGGAAGAAATCTACGCCGGATTCACGAGCTTTATTTGGGGCAAATACGAAGAAGGATACTTTTATGGAATGATGGGAGATGTCGTCCATGACACTGATCCCGGGAGAGAAAGGCAGCTGAATGTCGTTTTCGTCAATGATCAACTCATATTCAACAAAGAAACTTATAAGATAGGGGTTCATCAAAACGCGGAATTCTATCAAATTGAAAAGAATACCTATACCAATTACACCGTCACGGTGGATGACATCATCGATGTTTTAAAAGTGGTGGTTGAGTGCAAAGAATTCGCGGATAACGAAGTATTCAAAAACTATAACAACGCGCATTCAAGCGACGCTGTGAAGCTATTCTAATCGTCTATTGAATTGTTAGATTGACTCGCTGCTACTAGTAGTGGCTTCTAAGTTTTCGACAAACCGGTTCAAAGAAGCGGTTAACGATGAATCGACGGAGAAGAAGAAAGAATGCGGGGACCCAAGTGATTGCTTGCGGTAGATTTCTAAATACCCATTCTCAAATACCGTCATCCTCGCAATGTTTGGTCCACTTGTTGCCGACATAAGATACTCATATACAAAATAAGTATCCGATTTTTGCTCAATTTGATTGATGGCCTGATATTGCTTAATGGCTTTCATTTCGTTGAGCAGGGCGGAATCGCAGTCTCGCAGATCGTCGCCGTCCGCTCTTTTGGAGGAATAATACCTCGCCCCACAACCCCAATTTTCCGCTTGCTTAAAAAACAAATCAGGCGTTTTGTAGTCGCCTTCATCGGTTTTGAAGGAAAAAGTGCATGAAGCACATAACAAGGCGGAG
>ONWJ01000137.1 GCA_900321535.1 uncultured Erysipelotrichaceae bacterium | reverse complement strand
TGGTCTTCATCGATTTTAGAGACCGTGGCCTCGTGTTCGATATAAGAATCATCATTACGGATTTCGTTTTTCGGGAAAGTATCGGATTTCGAGTATTTATCGAGGATTAAGGTGTCGCATTCGATGTGTGCTTTGGCTCCAACAGCAGTTGGATGCATCCTGACGGTTCCTCTAAAATCGGCTTCTCCCCCATTATGAACAACAGATTTGGAAATAATCGTTGATGAGGTATTCTTGCCAATATGAATCATCCTCGCTCCGGAATCTTGGATTTGTCCGCGATTGCCGACTGCGATTGTGATGGTAGAACCTTTAGAGTTATCCCCTTCAAGGATGCAGGCTGGATATTTCATGGTGATCATGGAGCCGATGTTTCCATCCACCCATTCCATGAAGCCATTCTCTCCAACGCGAGCACGCTGGGTGACGAGATTTAAAATGTTGGTTGACCAGTTTTGGATGGTCGTATAACGGACATGAGCGTTTTTCTCAACCACGATTTCAACAACGCCAGAATGCAAGGAGTCCTTGCTATAAAGCGGGGCGGTGCAGCCTTCGACATAATGGATATCCGCACCTTCATCAGCGATGATCAAAGTACGTTCAAATTGACCCGTCTTTTCATTGTTAATTCTGAAATAACTCTGCAAAGGCTTCTCCAATTTGACGCCTTTCGGAACATAGATGAATGAGCCGCCAGACCAAACCGCGGAGTTTAATGCCGAGAATTTGGAGTCGGCGATTGGGATAACGGTCGCGAAATACTTTTTAAAAATCTCAGGGAACAGTTTCAAACCCATATCGGTGGAAAGGAAGATGACACCTTTGTCGCGAACTTCCTGAAGCATGTTGTGATAAACAACTTCCGATTCATATTGGGTGGAGACGCCGGCTAAAAACTTTTGTTCAGCTTCTGGGATACCAAGCTTTTGGAAAGTTTGTTTGACGGTTTCAGGCACGTCATCCCAAGAGGTTTCTTCTTTCTTCGCCACACGAGTGAAGTAGGTATAGTCATCGAAATCCATGGAAGAGAGATCGGGACCGAAATTCGGCATCGGCATCTTTTCATAGACATGAAGGGCCTTTAGACGGAATTCCAACATCCATTCAGGCTCGTCTTTGTATTTCGAAATCGCACGGACGACGTCTTCGTTGATGCCTTTGCCCGTGTTTAAAATCGAGACATCTTCGTCTTGGAAACCATACTGATATTCTTCTTCGAATGTTTTCTTAGAATCAGTCATGGTGATCCTCCTTTAATAAAGAGGCGAACGCGTCCCATCCGATGGAAGCGCAGTGAATGCGGGCGGCTTGCTTAGAAGTATTCATGAACGCTAAAGCCTCTTCTAAGACGCTTGCGTCATACGGTTCTTCATGAAGCATATGGAGATATTCTTCGATGATATGGTTGGCTTCTTCTTCGGTTTTTCCGATAAGGAGATCGCACAAGATATCCGTCGAGGCAGTCGAAATGGCGCATGCTGTGCCATTCCAAAGCGCATCTTCAACGATGCCCTTCTCGTTTTTCTTCAGGTAGACATCGATATCGTCGATGCAGTTAACGGAAGAAGAATGGGTGGTCAAATAACCTTCTTGGGAAGGGGTCACTTTATGACGAGGCGAACCATAATGGTCCATGATGATCTCCCTCATGATTTGGGGAGTAAGCTCAATTGAAATAGGCATCGAGATAATTGCCTCCTTCCTTCACCGCTTCCACGAGGCGGTCAATTTCTTCTTCGGTCGTATAGAAATAAAACGAAGCACGGATCGTTGCGATGGTATCTAAGAACCCGTTTAGGATCTTCGCGCAGTGTTGTCCAGAGCGGCATGCGATTCCTTTGCTATTAAGATAGGTCGCCCCGTCTTGAGCAAAGACGTCCTTGATATTGAAAGCCACGATTCCGGCTTCCGAAGATGCGTTATAGATGGTTACGTTTTCTAACGTTGAAAGACGTTCCACCGCATATTGTTTTAATTGCCTTTCACGTTTAGAAATCTCATCCATTCCGATGGCGTTCAAATATTCTAAACTCGCGAAAAGCCCGCAAATCCCAGCTAGATTAACGGTTCCAGCTTCAAATTTCATTGGGGCATCTAAATAGGTTGCGGTCCCGTTTTCA
>ONWJ01000185.1 GCA_900321535.1 uncultured Erysipelotrichaceae bacterium | reverse complement strand
CATGCATCATTACAATTTCCCACCATATTCTGTCGGTGAAATCGGCAGAATGGGTGCTCCTGGCCGTCGTGAGATCGGACACGGCAAACTTGGCGAACGCGCCCTTAGCTATGTCCTTCCAAGCGAAGAAGAATTCCCATACACCATCCGCTGCGTCGCTGACGTCGTCGAATCCAATGGTTCTTCCTCCCAGGCTTCCATCTGCGCGAACTGCATGTCCTTGATGGCGGCTGGTGTTCCAATCAAAGGCATTGTCTCTGGCATTGCCATGGGCTTGATCTCCTCTGGCCCATTAGATGGCAAACATCCATATTCCATCCTCACTGATATCCAAGGTTTAGAAGATCACTTCGGTGATATGGACTTCAAGTGCGCTGGCACCGAAAAAGGTCTTACCGCCCTTCAAATGGACATCAAGATCCACGGTGTTACCCGTGAAGTTCTCCACGAGGCTCTTGAACAAGCCAAACGCGCTCGCGCTGAAATCCGCGAAGCCATCAAAGCTTGCATCCCTGAGCCACGCAAAGAAGTCTCCAAATATGCGCCAAAGATGGTCACCTTCCAGATTGACACCTCCAAAATCCGTGATGTCATCGGCAAAGGCGGCGAAACCATCCAAGGCATCATCCGCGATTGCGACAATGTCGCCATCGATGTTGCTGAGAGTGGTGTCATCACCATCTATCACCATGACCGCGCCATCATCGAGAAGGCCAAGGCAATGATCGATGACATCACCCGCGAAGCCAAAGTTGGCGAAATGTTCGAAGGCAAAGTCACCCGCGTTGAGGATTACGGCGCCTTCGTCAACCTCTTCGGCGATTGTGATGGTCTCTGCCATGTCTCTAGACTTGCTTGGGACTATGTCGAAGATGCCACCAAGGTGGTCAAAGTTGGCGATACCCTCAAAGTCATCGTCATCGGCATGGACGAGAAGGGCAAAGTCAAAGTCTCTCACCGTGAATTCGAAGAGAAACCAGAAGGCTATGTCGAGCGTCCAGAACGCCCAGAACGTGGTGGCAAGCCTCATGGCGATCGCCATGGCAAGCCAAACAGCGGACACGGCAAACCCAATCGCGGTCCACGCCGCTAAACGGTAAAACAGCATAAAGGCACGGTCAAACCGTGCCTTTTCTCATGCCGACTATTTCTATAAAACTATACACTGTATAATGAATTTATACACTGTCTAATTATATTATACACTGTATAGAAATTTTATACACTGTCTAATATTTCAACTTTGCAACCAGCTGTTGCAGATTTTGATTCGATAGGAAATAACGAAGATCGTTTTCGTTTTGAATGTTCGCGTCTTGGCGAGCGAAATATAGGCGTTTCAGTAATTTTGACGTCTCATCGCTTTCATCTTTGTAATCATCTTCCGTATAGCCTTGTAAGCAGACTTCTTCTAAGAGCACGCAGATATGACGACGGAGATAAACAATCAACGCGCCTTCGATCCAATAGGAATATTGGTCGGCGTTGCCTTCATTTGCCTTTAATGAGGCATATAGAGGGAATCCATCACGCTCGCCGCGATAAATATCGACGAAGCAATAATCATAATGGACATCTCTTCTTTTTTGATAAGCCAGCGCATCGCCTTGGATCAAATGGATTTTGGATGCATTTGGGAATAAAGGCAGAAAATGCTTCTTAAATAAAGCAAGAATACGTGGATCTTTTTCAATAATCGTAACGGATGATACATCCTTCTTATTGCTGACCATGAAGGCGTAATAACCTAAACCAACGCCATAAACCAAGACATCGCCTTTTGCCTCTTCGATTGGCTTTGCCATCGTATGGATCTCATGGGGCACCAAAGACATCCAAACAAGGTCATCCTGGAGAAGGGTTGGGATACTTACGTCTTTCTCTAAATAGGATAAATAGGTCTTCTCTTGGCTAGGAATCATCTCATCGATGCCTTTGTCTAAGGAAAGGAATAAGGAATAAGCGGGAATCTCTTTCGAGATAAATTCAACATTGCCTTCTTTCCACGAGGACATCTTCTTTAATAATAGGTAATAAGGATTGGTTTCAATCTCTTTGATTTTGGTCGCATTGATCTCATCTAGCCCAAAACCAACCGCGACCATCGAGAATGCTTCTTTCTCTTCCATATTCATCTTGGATAAGACAAGACGTCGATAAGCATTCGAAGGCGTCATCGCTTTTAGTAACGTTACGACGTCTTCTTTTGGATAACGTTCTCCAAGATAAAACCGGTTGACGATATCGTCTAAAACCTCGGAATCGTATTCGGCTTGGACATAAGTTTCTATGATAGGGGCAGGAAGATCAATCAACATGAAAATAGGATAGCAAAGTAGGGGTGAAAAGGAATCCATTTCTTTTTGTTTTACGCTGCTTTTCGCCATCACGGGAAACGCGAATACATAAAATGGTTTCCAATTCAAATCGATGAAAGCGAAATTCTATAATTCAACTATTCCCCATAAAGGGGGAAAGTGACTATAATCTTTAGTATGAAAGACATCATCATCATAGGCGGAGGCGTTATCGGGGCTTTCGTCGCCAGAAATCTTTCTCGATACAAAGTCGATGTTTTGGTTCTTGAAAAAGAAAACGACGTCGGCGACGCAACATCGATGGCCAATTCCGCCATCGTCCACTCCGGATACGATCCAGTTCCCGGCACCAAAAAGGCTTATTTCAACGTCAAAGGCAACGCGATGTTCGATGATATCGCCCGTGAGCTTGACGTATCTATGCAGCGTATCGGTTCTTTGACCATCGCTTTGGAAGACAAGCAAATCGAGTTATTGAAAGATCTTCAAAAGCGTGGCGAGCAAAACGGCGTTCCTACCAAATTACTATCCGCTGAAGAAGTCAAAGCCATT
This sequence comes from uncultured Erysipelotrichaceae bacterium, assembly GCA_900321535.1. Classification (GTDB taxonomy): domain Bacteria; phylum Bacillota_I; class Bacilli_A; order RFN20; family CAG-826; genus Alloenteromonas. The sequence continues at coordinate 5,232 of ONWJ01000185.1, read as the reverse complement.
GAACCCAATATCTCTCCTGAGGTCAAAGGTGCTTTGCTTTGCCCAACCGCTGGCATCGTCAATCCATTCACCTTAACCGCGCATGCCTTTGAAAATGCCTGCGATAACGGTGTAAAGCTTGCTTTGGGCGAAGAAGTCGTCTCTATTCATAAAGAAGACGGCGTATTCGTCATCAAAACCAAGAAAAACGAATATAAGGCCAAGATGGTCATCAACTGCGCTGGCGTCTATAGCGAAGAAATCGCCAAGATGATTGAGCCAATCGATTGGACCATTCATCCTAGGAAAGGCCAATACTATGTTTTAGACCATTATGCGCCAGGACTGGTGAACCATGTCCTTTTCCCGCTTCCAAGCGAAAAAGGGAAAGGCATTCTCGTCACCTTGACGACCTCTGGGAATTATCTAGTGGGTCCATCTAGCGAATTCACGGATGAGAAAGATGATGTCGCGACCGATACGTTGACCTTATCTGATGTCAAACGCCAGGCCACCGGAATGGTCCCGAATATCCCATTCCAAGAGCAAATCAGAACATTCGCTGGTTTGCGTGCGACCCCATCCACCCATGATTTCATCATCGAACCGGCCAAAACCGATCCTTATTTCATCAATTGCGCAGGCATTGAGTCCCCAGGCTTGGTCTCTTCGCCTGCGATTGGGGAGTATGTGGTGGAAGAATTGGTCAAGTCCATCATGAAGCTAGAACCAAACCCAAATTACAATCCTTGCATCAAGCCTTATGTCCATATGAAGGATTTAAGCGTGGAGCAGCGTAACGAGATCATCAAGAAGAATCCCAATTACGGCGACATCATCTGCAACTGTGAGAAGATCAGCCGTGGTGAGATCATCGATGCATGCTCCCGTTCTGTTCCTTGCCTCACCATCAAAGCGGTGAAGAAGAGAACCCGCGCTGGATTTGGCAAATGCCAAGGAGGATTCTGCCAGCCGAAAGTATTGCTTCTTTTAGCCAAGCAAAATGGCACCTCACCATTAGAGGTCCAATATGACAAAGAAGGCTCTGAGATCCTTCTGAAGGAGTCCAAATAATGTTGCAGCGTGATTTAGTGATCGTCGGCGGTGGATCCGCCGGCATGGCAGCTGCCGTTGCCGCCTATGACCAAGGCGTCAAAAGCGTGTTGATTTTGGAACGCTCCCCATATTTAGGCGGCATTCTCAACCAATGCATCCATAACGGCTTCGGCTTACATGAATTCAATGAAGAATTAACCGGTCCTGAATTCCTCGAACGCTTCGTAAATCAGGTGAAAGAGCGCGGCATCGAATATAAGCTCGGTGCGAACGTCCTTTCGGTCTCAAGAGAAAAGGAAGTTACATTTGTAACATCCGAAGATGGATATCAGTCCGTTCAGGCAAAAGCCGTCATTATGGCAGCTGGCTGCTATGAAAGAAACGCAGGCGCGATCGGCATTCCTGGCGATCGTCCAGCCGGAGTGATCACAGCAGGGCAGGCTCAGCTCTATTTGAATCAGCATGGCTACCTTGTTGGCAAGAAAGTCTTCATCTTAGGTTCTGGCGACATCGGCCTTATCATGGCAAGACGTATGCGCTTAGAAGGCGCGGAAGTCTTAGGCGTCGCTGAACTCATGCCTTATAGCAACGGATTGAACCGTAACATCCAGCAGTGCCTTCTAGACTATAACATCCCATTGTTCCTTAGCCACACGGTCACCAAGGTCATCGGGAAAAGCAAGCTTGAAGCGATTGAAATCTCCCAAGTGGACGATAAATTCAAGCCAATCCAAGGTACGGAGAAGCGTTTTGATGTCGATACCTTGATGCTTTCCATCGGACTTATCCCTAATAATGATCTACTAGATGCGATCGGCATTAGCAAATCTCGCTCCAGAGGTTCGGAAGTGAACCAGAACATGGAGACGGAAGTGCCAGGTATTTTCTCCTGCGGCAACGTGCTTCATGTCCATGATTTGGTGGACTATGTTGTTGATGAAGCTAAAGTGGCAGGGCGCGCGGCCGCGGATTATATTCATGGAAACTTGCGCAACGATGCGCAGCAAGAAATCAAGGTTATCGCAGGCGATGGCATCGGCTATGTGGTGCCCGCCAAAATCGATCTTGCAAACGCCTCAGATAACGTGTCATTTAAGTTCCGCGTAAGACGTCCGAGCAAGAACGTCTATATTCAGTATTCTCAAAATGGAGTGGTCCTTAAGAGATTCATGAAACTTGCGATTATACCGAGTGAAATGGAAATTCAGAAACTTCCTAAAAATCTACTAAAAATTGACCAAGGACCTATCACGGTTTCTCTCATTGCTAAGGAGGACGCCAAATGAAAACAGAATTGACTTGCATCGTTTGCCCTCGCGGCTGCCATCTGGTGGTTGACGAGCAGTTAAACGTAACTGGAAACTCATGTCCTCGCGGGGCCGTCTATGGGAAGCAGGAAGTAACCGATCCTAGACGCACGGTGACCTCCACCGTGAAGTGCGATTCTATCGATTTCGCGGTTTGCCCGGTCAAGACCAATAAAGATATTTCGAAAGCTAAAATCTTCGCGGTCATGGACGCCATCAACCAAGCGGAAGTCCATGTTCCGGTTCATGTTGGGGATGTCATTGTTTCCAACATCGCTGATTCTGGTGCGGATTTGGTATGCACGCGCACGCTTTTGCGCTAGAATATACACGCACAAGAGTTAGTTTATGAGAATTTTGATCGCCAGCGATATTCACGGAAGACTTCAGGCGGCCAAGAAATTTGATCGTTTGGTCACGACTTATCGACCAGACCGTATCGTTTTGCTTGGTGATTATCTTTATAACGGTCCTAGAAACGGTGTTCCAAACGATTACGACCCGATGGCGGTCTCGACCATTTTGAATAAGAGCGCCAGCATCACCCTTGGCGTTCGTGGCAATTGCGATTCCCGCATCGACGCGACCCTTCTTCGTTTCTCGATCGAAGATTCCCGCATCGTTTATTTGAATGGATTCCGCTGCGACTTGGTCCATGGCGATCTTCTCACCAGTGACCTCTTGGATGTGGAACGCGGCGATATCGTCATGTTTGGCCACACCCATGTCTACATGCTGAAAAAAGAAGACGGCGTGACTTATTTGAACCCAGGTTCGACATCGTTCCCAAAGAACGGGAACCCTGCGACTTATGCAGTGATGGATGGCAATCATCTTGAGATTCGCAAACTGGATGATGATCTTCCGTTGCTCTCTTTAGACCTTGCTTAATTCTTTGCTTGCGTTTTCGACAAGGAGTTACGATATGAACGACAAAATCAGAATTTTTGGGCTTGGCGGCCTAGATGAGGAAGGCAAGAATCTTTTCGTCATCGAAATCAATCAGGATATTTTCGTCGTCGAATGCGGCGTCATGGTTCCAGACAAAACCATGCCGGGCATTGATTATGTCATCCCTAGATACGACTATCTTGTCGCCAACAAGAATCGCGTTCGCGCCTATTTCCTTCTCCATGGACACGATGATGAAATCGGCGCCTTGGCTTATATCTATGAGAAAGTGCCCGCGCCAATCTATGGCTCAAAGGTCACGCTCCAGATGTTAAAGATCTTCACCCAGCACGTGAAGAAAGATCCTTCCATGTATGAATTGCATGAAGTCCCGCCGACTTCTACGTTCAAAATCCTTGGACGTGAGATCAACTATTTCCATACCGCCCATAATATCGCTGATAGCAGTGGCATCGCCATCGAGACAAGTTATGGCAATATCGTTTTCACCAGCGATTTCGTCATCGAAAACAGCGCCTCTCCTTCCTATTTATGCGATATGAACGCGATTGCTCGCATCTCTGAAAAGCCGACTTTAGCGTTGATGAGCGAATCCGTCTATTCAGGACGTCCAGGATATACTGCTCCAAACTATAAACTCAAAGGCCATATCTCTGAGATCTTTAAATCCGCGGAAGGACGCATCTTCGTCGCTCTATTTTCCACCAACCTCTATAACGTTGAGGAAGTCATTAACGAGGTGATCGCCAATAAGAAGAAACTCATTTGCTATGATGCTGCCACCTTGTCCATGTTAAAAGCCGCGCAAGGAGCTGGTTCTTTAGCCATCCCACCCGATAACTTTGCTTCGCTAGATGATGTCCTTCGCTTCCGCGACCGCGATATCGTCTTGCTGATGACTGGCTTTGGTTCCAGGCTATTCCACAAGATCGCGCTTCTTGCCGCTGGCGAGAACGAAGATCGCCGCATCAAAATCAAGCCTGAGGATAACTTCATCGTCGCAAGCACTCCAAGCGATAATACCGAAATTGAATACACGGATGCCGCGGATGAGCTTTTCCGCACCGGTTGCAAGGTCACGCTCATCCCGAAAAAGAAGTTCGTTAAGATGCACGCTTCTGAAGAAGACCTCAAGATGATGGCATCCATCCTCAAGCCGAAATACTACATTCCAGTGAAAGGCTTCTACAAAGACCTTCTCCATAATGCGATGCTGGCCTTGTCCATGGGCATCAATTTGACCCATCGCAACGTCTTCGTCGTGGAAAACGGCATGTCCGTTCTCATCGATGAAAACGGTGGGCGCGTATTTGACGAGCATATCCCTCATGGCGACCTCATGATCGATGGCGCTGGGGTTGGGGATGTTTCATCTAACGTGTTAGAAGACCGCAGAAAACTCGCTGACGGCGTGGTTATCGTCGCCGCGACCATCTCTGAGCTAGGTCAGCGCATCGTCGCCGGCCCAGATGTTCAGATGAGAGGCTTCTTGATCATGAAGGAAGCCGACATCCTCGAACGCGAAGTCAACAAAGTCACGACCGCGACCCTTCAGGAGTTCTTGGCCAAGCCGATTTTCAACCTCGACGAGATCCGTCAAAACGTCTACGAGAAAGTCTTGCGTTTGATTCGTCGAGTCACCGGCAAAGAACCGATGGTGGTGCCTCTTATCGTCGTATCGGAAACCCCGCGATAAAAAGTTGAAACAATCGCGATATTTGCTTTTTTCAGGAGAGTTTTTTCTATAAAATAGAAACATGGCGCGCAAAAAGAAAAGGAACAGAATCAACGGCAGAGCTTGCTTGGTCGCAGCTGGCGTTTTCGTCATTCTTCTTGCGCTCTCCTTCTTGTTATCGAGCGGAACCCATCTCTCCTTCTTAGGCGGATATGTGTTCTCTTATCTCTTCGGCGTGGTCGGATATTTCGGTTTCCCGGCTTTGTTCATCATCCAAGGGTTGGCGCTTATCATCCCGAAGAT
>ONWJ01000129.1 GCA_900321535.1 uncultured Erysipelotrichaceae bacterium | reverse complement strand
GACCATCGGCAACCGCGCTTTCTGCACCAATAGACGTCCCTTCGACTCGGTCTATCTTCCAAGCACGCTGAAAAGCATAGGCGAGCTGGCCTTCAATAACGCGAATGACTACTATTTTGTTGTGAATAACCTCAAAGACTATTTGAGTCTATGCTACTCTTGCAGGGATAGCTATAACTATATCGGTAATGGACGCCGTCATTTGTTGGATAAAAATAACGACAACGCTGAGATTACTTCGATTGACATCTCATCTTCGATGGCCGTAGAGATTCCAGATCATGCCTTTGAGGTCTGTAATAACATCGTTTCATTGACCCTGGAAGAAGGCGTCACCTCTATCGGAAACGATGCTTTCCGTCAGTGCGCCAGCCTTTCTTCCATCACATTCCCTTCTAGCCTCACGTCCATCGGCAGCGATGCCTTCTATGCTAGCTATGCATTCGAGAGCATCACTTATTCAGGCACCGAGGACCAATGGAAGGCGATCGACAAAGCATCAGATTGGATCAACCATAGCATCACCGTCCATTGCACCAATGGGGAAATCAAGGTCAACGAGTAACTAGATGAGCACTCTTTTCTTGCTAAATAGCAAGAGGAAGGGTAACATAGCCTCGCGATGACGGAGACAACCGCCGTCCCCTAAATGACAGAGAGCCTTGCCGAAGCTGAGAAAAGGTATTGGGGATGATATATCACTCCTGAGCGCGCTTCCTGAAAGTAGAGTAGGGAAACCGGGTTCTCCCGTTATAGAGAATGCAAGTGCTGCGAAATCTCGCGGAATCAAGGTGGTACCACGCTCCCTGGCGTCCTTGTTTGGGCCCAGGGTTTTATTTATTCGAAGGAGAAGATTATGGCCTTAAAAGACACATTGCTCATGCCGAACACCGAATTCCCAATGAGAGCAGGACTCGCTCAAAAAGAGCCTGTCTTGGTGAAGAAATGGCAAGATATCAAGCTTTATGAGAAGATGAACGAAAATCGTGATGGTTGCGATGAATTCGCTCTTCATGATGGTCCGCCGTATGCAAACGGCGACATGCACTGCGGTCATGCCCTCAATCGCTGCCTCAAGGATTTCGTGGTCCGCTATCAAAACATGGCCGGCCATAAGACCCCATTTGTCTTTGGTTGGGACACACACGGCCTCCCCATCGAAGTCAAGGTCACCAAAAGCGGGGTCAACCGCAAAACAACCCCGGTCGAAGAATTCCGCACCATCTGCGAGAATTACGCAAAAAGCCAGGTGGAACGCCAAAAAGGACAGATCCGCCGTCTTGGCTGCTTAGGTGATTATGATCATCCTTATCTCACCCTTCTCCCAGAATACGAAGCCCGTCAGATCGATGTTTTCGCCGCGATGGCGTTAAAAGGATTGATCTTCAAGGGTTCCAAACCTGTTTATTGGTCTTGGTCCTCCGAATCGGCATTAGCCGAGGCTGAGGTCGAATATCATGATGTCGAAGCCAAGACGCTTTATGTCGCCTTAGATGTCAAAGATAGCAAGGGATTGCTCCCAGATGACGCGAAATTCATCATCTGGACAACCACCCCTTGGACCCTTCCTTCTAACCAAGGCGTGACACTCAATCCTCGCTTTGAATATGGGTTATTCGAAACCTCCAAAGGCAAATTCGTCTTCCTCAAATCGATGGAAGAATCCCTCAAAGAAGAACTCTCCTTGGGTGAAACCAAGTTGCTTAAGACCTTCCGTGGCTCTGACTTAGAAGGTGTAACCTGCTATCACCCGCTTTACCGCAATAAAGAATCCTTGGTCATGAACGCCTCCTTCGTCAGCGATGACGCCGGTACTGGCTGCGTCCATACCGACCCTGACCACGGTCTTGATGACTTCAATGTCTGCTTGAAATATGGCTTGAAACCGCAAGGATTCGTCGATGAAAAAGGCATTGTCCATATGGAAGAGGGCAATCCGCTCAACGGCATGTTCTACGATGATACCCAAGATGTTGTCATCGATATGCTGAATAAAGATGGACGCATCTTGAAAAGAGAAGATATCGTCCATAGCTATCCCCATGACTGGAGAACCAAAAAACCTGTTATCTTCCGCGCGACCCCGCAGTGGTTCTGCTCCATCGAGCCCATCAGAGAGAAGCTTCTTGATGCGATCAAGGAAATCCAATGGGTTCCTGCTTGGGGCGAAGCCAAGATGGTCAATATGATCAAAGACCGCGCGGACTGGTGCATCTCCCGTCAACGTGTTTGGGGTGTTCCAATCCCAATCATCTATAACGAAGATGGCTCTCCAATCTTAGAGAAGCCTGTCTTTGAGCATATCCGTAACCTCATCGCCAAACACGGCTCCAACATCTGGTTCTCTTCCTCTGCAAAAGAATTGCTCCCAGAAGGCTATCAAAACGCTGCCTCTCCTAACGGCAACTTCACCAAAGAGACCGATATCATGGACGTTTGGTTCGATTCTGGCTCAAGCTGGAATGGCACGATGGTGGAACGCGGCCTCAAATATCCTTGCGACCTCTATTTAGAAGGTAACGACCAATATCGTGGCTGGTTCAATGCTTCGCTGATCGTTTCGGTCGCCACCAACGACGTCGCGCCATTCAAGACCTGCGTCACTCATGGCTTTGTCATGGATGAAAGCTGGCAAAAGATGTCTAAATCCGCTGGAAACGGCATCGATCCAAATAAGATCATGGATCAGTTCGGCGCGGATATTCTTCGTTTGTGGGCGGCTTCTGTTGACTACACTGGCGATGCTCGCTTAGGCGAAGGACTCATCGGAACCGTCACCGATAATTACCGCAAGATCCGCAACACTTTCAAGTTCATGCTCGGCAACATCAATGAGCTTTTCGATGTGAAAAAAGAAGACTATTCCTTAGTGGATAACTATATCCTTGCAAAACTCGAGCAAGTGAAGAACAAAGTCTTGGACGGATATGAAAAATACGATTTCCGTTCTAACGTCGACGCGATCACGACCTTCATGTCCAATGACCTCTCTTCGTTCTACCTCGATTTGAACAAAGATATCCTCTATTGCGATAAGAAAGATTCCGTTAGAAGAAAAGCAGTGGTGTCCGTCATCTATGAATGTGCGCGCACCCTCTGCTTATTGCTTAACCCAATCCTCCCATTCACCATGGAAGAGGTCTATTCCTATTTCCCAGGTGAGAAGAAGGAATCGGTACAACTCGAAGATATGCCAAAGCCAAGCCACGAATTCGGTGAAGACGTGCTTGCTTCTTATGCAAGCTTCCGTCAGCTCCGCGATTGCGCCTTGCTCGGCTTAGAAGAAGCAAGAAAAGAAGGAAAGATCGGCTCCTCTAGCCAGGCCAGTTTGGCGTTAGAAGTCGCCGATGAAGACTTGCTCGATAAGCTTGCGAAGCTCGATAGCGATACCTTGGCCAAGGTCTTTATCGTCTCTAGCGTGAGCCTATCCAAAGGAAAGGAAAATAAAGCGCTCGTTAGCGTAGCAAAAGGGGAAACTTGCCCACGTTGCCGCTTTGTCTATGAAGATACGGTGGAACATGAGGAAGGACATCTTTGCCATCGCTGCGATGAGGCTTTAAGGTAAGCCTATGGGGAAAGTTTTAGATTACATCAAAAAAGAGAAAAAATTCTTTCTCTTCCTTCTTGGCGCGATCTTGCTTTTCGTCGTCGATATCGTTTCTAAATGGATTGTCGAGAAAAACTGCGCCCTCTATGAGAAGATCCCTTTGATTCCAAATTTCCTTTACATCACCAAATCCTACAATGTCGCGATCGCCTTCTCGTTAGGTGAGCAACTTGGTGTAGCTGGTAGAGTCATCAACATCTCGATCTCGGTGATCATGTCGGTGATTATCATGGTTGTCTGGGCGTTGAAAAAATCAAAGTTCAGAACCAGAGAACACGTCATCGCGATGCTGCTTTTTAGCGGCGCCGTCGGCAATTTGATTGACCGTGCCTTCTATTGGGAAGGCACCACCGGCTTCAATGGTGTCATCGACTTCATCCAGTTCTATCTTGGCGGAGGCCCCAACGCCCCAGTCAATTTCGTCAACCCGTTCGCGACCTTCAATTTCGCGGATTCGTTCTTAGTCATCGGCATCATCGTCTTTATCGTTGTGATTCTTATCGATAACTTCAAAACCATGAAAGCCAAAGCGGGAACCGCGGATGATCTCTCTGTCGATCCTCGAGAAATCGACGAACAGAAGAAAGAAGAAGAGGAAGAAGAAAACCAGGAGGAAGAAGCGTGAGGCGCATTGAAGTAACCTCATCTCTTTCTGGCTTACGCCTTGACGCTTTCTTATTCAAAGCCGGAGCTACGTTATCCCGTTCAAAAGCGGAAACCCTAATTGAAGAAGGCTTTGTCTTTGTTAATGGCAAAAACGTCTCTCGTTCCTATAAAGTAAGCGAAGCGGATGTCATTGAAATCCAAGAGCAAGAAGAAAAACCAAGTACCCTTCAAGGCGAAGATATCCCTCTAGAAATCGTTTATGAGGATGAAGATATCATCGTCATCAATAAACCAGCTGGACTTGTGGTTCATCCAGGAAATGGCAATGAAAGCGGAACCTTGGTGAATGCTCTTTTAGGCAGAGGAACGCAGCTATCATCGTCTTCTTCTCGTCCCGGCATCGTTCATCGCATCGATAAAGACACCTCTGGCTTATTAGTGGTAGCAAAAAACGATGAAGCCATGTTGTTTTTGCAAAGCCAACTCGCCGATCATTCGATGCACCGCGAGTATATGGCGCTAGTCAAAGGCATCATTTTAGAAAGCGATGGGAAAATCGACGCGCCGATTGGAAGAGACCGCATCCATCCGACCAAGCAAGCGGTGGACCTCGCCAAAGGAAAAGAATCGGTTACCTATTTCCATGTCGAGAAGCGTTTTAGGAAAGCCGATGCAACATTGATATCCTGTAGACTACTAACAGGCAGGACTCATCAAATCCGTGTACATATGGAGTACATTGGCCATCCTGTCATTGGAGACCCCGTATATGGTTCAGGCAACCGCAAGCTTTATAAGGAAGGGCAATTACTTCATGCTTACCGCTTGACCTTGACCCATCCTAGAAGCAAAAAGGAAATGAGTTTCGAAGCGCCGCTTCCACCTTATTTCCAGCAAATCTTAGCTGAAATAGAAGAATAAAGGCCACTTGGCCTTTATTTGTTTCTATGGGCAAAAACCCTGCAAAACCCGCCTAAATTGATTTAGATAAACGAAAATAACGCTATTCTGCAAGCTTTTTGGTGTTCGCGAAATTCCACTTCACGTACTTTTTCATGCCCTCTTCGCCGATCTGTTCATAAAGCTTTTTCGCGAATGCATCGACTTCGGTGCCGGCGCCTAGAGGGATCGGTGCGCCTAATTCTAAGGACATCTCTTCCATCTTCTTCAAGAAGTGGAAACGGGCGATGCAACTAGCTAGGGCTACGCTAGGAAATGCGGTTTCCCCTTTGGTGGAGAATTGAATTTCTCTGGCGACTTCTTTCTCTTTGGACAAATACGAATAATAAAGAGACGGTTCGGCGAATTGGTCCTGGCATAACGCAATGCCTGGATGACGCGCGGCCATATTCAATAGGACGCGGTTATGCAAAACGGCCTTCATCTTGTTCATGTTGTAGCCGCGTTGTTGCTGGGTGTTATAGGTTTCGTTATCCACTCTTAGCAAGGAATAATCGAAGGTTTCAATCAAAGTAGGACCGATTTCTAGGAGATATTGATCCGACATCTTCTTTGAGTCGGTGATGCCGAGTTCATGAAGTCGAGCGTTGCCTTTTGCATCGACGAAAGCAGCGCAGACGATGATGGGTCCAAAATAATCTCCGGTCCCAACTTCATCCGAACCAATCTGGTCAAAAAAGCGGTAGGTCTCTTTTCTATGAATCTCTTTCTTCATCGTTTCGGGAATCACCGGAACGAAGATAGATGCCTCATATTCGGCTTTATTTCCTTGGAATACACAGGATCTGCAACCGTTTTTCACTTTTTTGTAGATGGTAACCATGACGTCTTCGTTTTTCGCCGCGAAAAGAATGAATTCGTTAGATGGCTCGATTTCATATTCACGATAAAAACCCATGATACGGTTCATGGTGGATTCATCGATGGAAACGGAGACGACGTTGCTTGCCATATGCGCTTTATTATAAACGCGTGCAGCGCAAAAGCGTATGTCTAGCAAGAAGAATTGTTTATAATACTTCCTGCTTATGCAGGACGTATTTGAGATTCTAGAATTCTTCAAGATCAAGGAAAGCCTCGCTTCTTATTGCCTCACCTCATTAGGCAAGAGCAAGGTCAATTCCTTAAGAATCCTTCCAAAGAAAGAAATGGAAGGTGTTCTTTTGGATTTGAAGCAAGCCCAAGATGATATCGATATCCACGGCCACTTCCCATTAAGAGGAGGGAAGGGTGTCGCTTCCTATCTAGGATTAGCCAAAAAGGGCTATGTCTTGATGGTTGAGCAGATTCTTTCTATCTATCAGGATTTGGTTTGCCAAAAAGCCCTTTATGGATATGCCGTAAAACTAGAAGAGACCGATGCGATTCTAAACAAAATCCACGCCATCCCTTCTTTAGAAGATATCCTCGATGAAATCGAAGCCATCATGGATGAATTCGGGACCATCAAAGATGATGCTTCCCCTGAATTGCGGCGCATTCGTAAAGACATCATCAAAACCAAAAAGGAATCCGAACGTGTTTTATCTCACTTGGTAGAGAAATATGCGCCGTACCTAAGTGATTCCACCTTGACCTTGCGCGATGGCAAATACGTATTGCCGATTTCGCTTACCTATAAAAACAAAGTCAAAGGCATCGCCTTAGATATCTCCAATTCTGGCGAGTCGGTGTTCATCGAACCGATGGAATTGGTCGAGCTCGATCAGAAATTATCCTTGCTAGAAGCCCAAGAGAAGAAAGAGATCAACCGTTTGCTCTCCATCTTGTCTTCAAATCTTGCTTCTTGCGATGAAGATATCATTCGATTAGATGAATTCATCGGGGATTTAGACTTCCTTCAGGCAAAAGTTCTCTATGGAGAATCGCTTCATGGCTCCATCGCCGTTTTATCCGATGATGGCTCGCTTTTCCTTCCAAAAGCTCGTCATCCTTTATTGGACCAGACAAGTGTAATCTCCAATGATTTCGCCTTCCTTTCCAAACAGAAAGTCATCGTTGTCAGCGGGCCGAACGCCGGTGGCAAAACGGTGGCCTTAAAAACCCTTGGAATCAATGCATTGCTCTTCCAATGTGGCATGTTTGTCATCGCGGATAACGGTTCCATCTTGCCATACTTCAAACATATCTTCCTCGATATCGGCGATTCCCAATCGTTAGAAGATAATCTCTCGACCTTTTCTGGCCATATGTCCAATATTGCTTCCATCTTATCTCAGATCGGCGGCAATGATTTGGTGTTGCTCGATGAAGTTGGCACTGGCACTTCCCCTAAAGAAGGAGAAGCGCTTGCCATCTCCATCATCGAGTATTTATTGAAGAAACATTC
>ONWJ01000198.1 GCA_900321535.1 uncultured Erysipelotrichaceae bacterium | reverse complement strand
TCTAGCAAACGGGAAGACGATCCCTCTGCCAAAAGAATAATTTTTCCTCACCTTGCATAAATTGATTGACGTTAATAGTCTTTTCTTTAAAATTCCTTTGTCGAAAATGATCTTTTGATCATGAATCTATATTTGGAGCCCATTATGAGAAAAAACAAACTAGGCTTGCTTTTATCGGTGGTGCCCCTCCTTATCGGATGCGGGAACCAATCCTATGCGGGTGTTTATGGCTTTCAGCTTGGCAAAGAAGCTGGAACGCATTTCGGCGCGTTTTTGACCTTGAAAGACGATGCCTATCCAACTGAGCCCGACATGAAGAAATTCGAGCTGTCGATCAGCATCAAAACCGGATCCCAAGAAGACGAAGGCGTCTTTACCAACCTCCTTACGATTTTGGATGACGGCACCGGCAAAAAGGTCTTGCCTGGTTATTATTCCGTCACCAACGCCGAGAACAAAAAACTCCAAGGCAAAGAAATGAAGATCGGCCTCGATTTCGTCTATATCGTCGACAAAGTGAAAGCCTTCTACCATGAAATTACCGGAGAAGACATCACGTTAGATGATCAAGATTTGAAAGACCTCAACAACTCTGCTTTGATTCAAGGCTTGTTGGATGCTTCTTATGCTGGGAACGTGGTGAATTTCTTCATCCCTGTTTCCCTGGAAGATGCTTTGCTGCAACTTTACTGGTATGGCGTTGATATCCGCATCAATATTTTAGCAGATGACCCCATCCAAGTTTTTGATACCACACCTCATGAAAGAGGCACCGAGCCGACTGACGCTGATATTGCATCCATCAAAGATCAATTCGCCACCGACCACAAGGATTGCCTCGTTCCTGAGTTCAGGGTTTTCCACCGCGTGAAACTCGGATTAACGAAGGTGTAAACTATGGATTCAAGAGAAGTCATTATCTCAGTAGACGGTTTGACCAAAGACTATGGCTTTGGTCGAGGCGTTTTCGATATCCACATTGATGTCCATAGAGGCGAATGCTACGGATACCTTGGCCCAAACGGCGCCGGCAAGTCCACCACCATCCGCCATATCATGGGCTTTGCAAAGCCAACGATCGGAACCGTCAAGGTTATGGGCATCGATTCCTTTGGCAATACTGAAAAAATCCTTGCAGATGTCGGCTATCTTCCTGGCGAACCTGCAATTCCAGCCGGTTTAAATGGCTGGGGTTTCATCAAAATGATGCAAGGGATGAGAGGCGAAGCCAACCAAGAGCGTTTGGATTATTTGCTCAACCTTTTCAAGCTCGACCCCAACATGTCCATCAAGCAGATGTCGCTTGGCGAAAAGCGCAAGCTCGCCGTCGTCACTGCCTTCATGAACGACCCTGAAGTTTTGGTGCTCGATGAGCCTACCTCAGGCCTTGACCCCATCATGCAGAAGGTTTTCATTCGCTTCATCATCGAAGAGAAGAAGCGTGGGAAAACCATCTTGCTTTCCTCCCACATTTTCTCCGAGGTCGACGCCACCTGCGATACGATCTCCATCATAAAAGACGGGCACCATGTATCGACTTTTGATGCAAAAGAGCTTAAAAGCACACAAGATAAAACATTCATTCTCCGCTTCCCGAGCAAAGAAGGAATGGATGATTATTTGGCCAATCACAACAAGTTCGAAGTGGTTGAGACAAACGATGTTGCGCTCACTGCTTCCATCCGTTTCCCACATACCGAACACAATGCATTCTTGGCTACGCTAAAGAACGTTCGAATCTTATCGTTCGAAGAGAAGCCATTCACTTTGCAAGACTACTTCATGTCCTTCTATAAAGAAGAACGCGATTTCGGCGGTTTAGAAGGCGTGAAAGGAAACAGCAAATCTGGTTTGCAGGAAGGAGGCCAAAATGGAGCAAAATAAAGAAGTTGTCATCTCCATCAAAGGTCTCACCAAAGACTATGGCCGCGGAAGAGGTATTTTCGATATCAGCTTCGACGTTTATAGAGGCTGCGTTTTCGGCTACTGCGGCACCAACGGAGCAGGCAAAACAACCACGCTTCGCCACATCATGGGCTTTATTCGCCCCGATAAAGGAAGCGTCACCGTTTTAGGAATGGATGCTTGGAAGGATTCCGAGGAAATCAAGAAACATATCGGTTATCTTCCTGGCGAAATCGCCTTCCCAGCAGTTGAAAGCGGCACAGACTTCTTAAAGATTCAAGCTGAGATTCTCGGATTAAAAGACATGAGCAAGGCCGAGCGCATCATCAACGCGCTCCAGCTTGACCCCACCGCGAACTTAAGACGCATGAGTAAAGGTATGAAGCAGAAAACCGCGATTGTCGCGGCTTTGATGCATTCCCCTGATATCATCATCTTAGATGAACCTACAACGGGTTTGGATCCTTTGATGAGAGACGCCTTCGTCACCATGATCAAAGAAGAAAAAGCCCGCGGCGCCACCATCATCATGAGTAATCACATGTTCGATGAACTTGAAGAAACATGCGATTATGTCGGTTTCATCAAAGATGGCCATTTGGTTGATGTGGTCGACATGGAGAAGATGAGAAATACGCCGTTCAAGGATTTCGTGATCGGATTCGTTAATGAAGAGGATTACCAATCGATATCCTTCCCGGAAGGTGTCGAAATTCTTGAAAAGGACGATTTTGAAAGAACCATCACGTTACGTGCTGACCTAAAAGTGATCAACGAATTGGTCGAAACCTTATCGGGAAAAGCGATTCAATGCATCACCGAAAAGAAACACACATTAGAAGAATTCTTCATGAAAGATATGGGAGGAAAAGACAATGAGCAATGAGAACACCGCGGTCGCAAAACCAGAAAAAGCCCGCAAATCTCCATTTATTTCAGGACCGTTAATGAAGCAGTCCCTGAAATCGTTGTTGCCATTATGGATTTCTTTAACTGCCGGATCAATGTTGATTTTCATCGTCATCAACATTGCCGTTGGTTCCAAGAGCATCTTTACCAACATCGATATGGATGCGGTTACCACCTACGTCAAAGATGAAAACCTTCAATGGTTATCCATCCTTGGCTTGCTTGAGAAGATGGGCTTCAACATGACGAGAATCCAAATCATGTCTCAGATTGACTTGAACTCCATTCTCAACGAACTGATCTATAAGGTCACCGGTGTCTTGCTTCCAATGATTTATGTCATGATCGCATCCAACCGTTTGATCGCCGCTCAAGTAAGTGACGGTTCTATGGCCTATATCCTCTCTACCCCAACCAACCGCAAGACCGTTGTTCGCACGCAATATTTGTTCTTGCTCGCCAGCGTCTTCGCCATGTACCTTCTCATCTCCGCCGCTGCCATTAGTTCAGAAGCAAT